>WFPP01000110.1 GCA_015487495.1 Thiomicrorhabdus sp. | reverse complement strand
TGTGGTAAGTTGTGATGCTGGCTCTATAATGAATGCGGCCAATCTAGAGTCAGAATCGGCGAGTATTATTTTGGTTGCTTACAATGAAGATGGTTCGAGAACGTTAGCAAACTGTGCCAGCATGACTGGGCCAACATTAGAAAATTGTAATATAGATTTGCTTTATCATCAGGGCTTGAAAACGTCTGATGAAGAGCGTTTTTATGATGATATTGTTTTAGCGATTAATGGCTATGAAATTAAAAAAGCGATGTTGGGTGAAACGATTGTTTGGGATGAATACCCCAGTATTTCAGGTAGTTCTTTTCTAGAGCCAACTTATGAAGATTTTGATATTACATCAACCGATGACCAGTCTCAAATAGGGACAACAGGCGATGATGTGGTGTCGGTTAGACGGAATGTGGATACGGCACTGGATTTAGGTGCGGGTGATGATTATATTGCGATTGGCAATGACCTTGATTATGGTGCAGAGCTGAATACGGGAGCGGGTAATGACACCGTTTATATTGTAGGTCAGGCGAATTCGAATGTGCTATTAGGTGATGGCGACGATGCGTTTGTTTTGGCAACCAATTTAACGCAAGAGCTTGATACAGGGCTAGGAAATGATAAAGTCTGGATTCAGGGAAATGTTGATTCTGGCGCTACGTTTGAATTAGGTGCGGGTGAGGATGTGGTTTGGTTGGGTGATGCATCCGATGTGGCTTCTGGTGGTTTACTTTCTGATGTGAATGGCGGGGCGGATTATGATATTTTAATACTTGAAAATATGACAAAAGCAGAGTGGTTGGCCGATGGCATTTTTCAATCGTATGTTGTTAATTTTGAATTGGTGATGTTTAGTGATGATGGTACGGGTACAAGAGAGTATATTGTGCTTCCGTAAATGGGTGTTTTTATATCTTGGTTTTGATCAGTAGGGGATTCATTGAAAAATTACAATGTTCTTTTGGTGGATGATAATCCTGCATTACGCGGTTTATTAGGGTTTTCGCTTGAATTATCCGGGTACTCTATTATTGAAGCAGAGTCTCGCGAAGAAGCGTTGCAGTGTTTAAAGAGCCAGTCTGTTCAGGTTGTGGTGCTGGATATGGGGATGCCCCCCAATCAATATTCACCAGAAGAGGGGCTGGCTGTTTTGGATTGGGTAACAACCCACCAATCAGAAGTAAACGTGTTGGTGTTAACAGGCCAGGAAGCAGAAAGTATTTCTTATTTGGCACTTAAAAAAGGGGCGTTTGATTTTTTGGAAAAACCGGTTACTGCGGATGCCCTTGTGGTTGCCGTTAAACGTGCTTGTTTGTTTTTTGAACAAACGGAAAAGTTAAAACAGCAAGAAGGTGTTCAGAAGGTTCAAATAGAGGTGACGTTAGGTCAAGGGGTTAAGGATGCACGTAACCAGGCGGAAAAAAAATTAGTAAAGCAGGTTTTGGTTGATACGGGGTTTAATGTACATGAATCTGCACGGCGTTTAGGCCTTAAACGTGAAAATGTTTATTATTTGATTAAAAAATACCAGATTCAACGAGAGGATGAAGGGATGTGTCTTGAAAAACCGAAAAGTGACCCAACTTGAATGTTTCTTGTTTTGCATTACGCTTGACTAGAAGGCAGTGAATATGTCCGATTCGGCTCCTTTTTTGTTAATTCACTGGCTCTGGCTGGGCTTTGTTCTGGTGGGTGTTTCCCTTTTTTTTACCGCGTATTATTTTCGACGTCAATCCAAGAGATTAAGTAAAGCGTTATCAGATCTTTATGAATTAAATCAATCTGTTAATCAGGATGCTCTCGATTTTTTTGATCAGGCCTGGCCTATTTTGGAGTCACTTGGTTGTTTGAAAATGGTGGCTAAAATAGGCTGGTTTGGAGAGCGAAAAGAGGTGTGTTTGGGAGAGCAAGGTGCGATTTTTGGTAAGCGACAAAATTTTCATGTCATTCGGGATGACATGGAGTTTAGGCTTGTTTTGACTTTAAATCGTAAAGCAGCTGAACCTGATAGCTTGTCTTTTTTGGTAATTAAAACCTTTATTAATATTCTTGAACAAAACCTAGTATTAAAGCAGGCAGAAATTTTAACCTCTCAAAAACGTTTAGAGCGTTACCAGCTGTTTATTCAGCATGAAATTAAGAATGTAGCACAATTTATTCAATTATTGAGCGAGCAGGTTGAGTGTCTGGAAGTGGAACAGGATAAAGTTCGGCTTGTTGACCGGTTGCATCAAACATTGCCTTCGATGGCACAAAGAGCACAAAAAACAATTTTGCATATGAATCGATCTTTGCCTAAAGACTATGAATGTTCAGAACTGAAGGTGCATACTCTTTTACAGGAAGTTGTGGAAATGTATGGGTTGGATGCAATGATTACTGGAGAGGGGGAACTGTGCTTGCCATATTTGCTGTTAGTGGAGGTTTTTAAAAATATTTTAGGTAATTTTAGGGATCATGCATTAACAGAAAAACCGATTAAGATAAAGATTTCTAATGAAAAGCCTAGGTTAATACAGGTGATGATTTTTAGTCAGCGAGATAAAGTGCATAGTCAAGTGGTTTCCGAACGTTTGTTTGAGCCTTTTTGGACGACCAGTGAGAGTGGTATGGGGTTAGGATTATTTTTGGCCAGAGAGTTATTAAGGCAAATGAATGGGCAGATAGTGTTTGAACAAGATGAGGCTCAATTTGGGTTTTTAATTCGGTTAAAAACGCATAAATAAGGGTACTGTTAAGATGAATGATTTGAAAAAAGTGAGTTGTAATAAAAATAAGCAAAAAGGATTTACTCTAGTAGAGTTGGCGATGGTACTAATTATTATTGGGATTGTTGTGGGGGGAATTGTTAAAGGGGTTGAGTGGGTCGATAATGCCAAATTAAAGTCAGTTCTGAATGATTTTGAACACATTACTCAAGCACATTATACCTATTTAAGGCGTACTGGAGAGCCGCCAGGTTTACCTAGAGATGCAGCAGGAATCCTAAGTAATGATTGGGGTGGGGAGCAGTATTTTGCAGATTTAATTGCAGAGAATTTATTAATAAGACCTGATTTAGGAGGGAATATTGTGACACACGCTTTTAATGGCAGTTGGAGTGTTAGTTCTTCGGGTAGCCTCTTTGATGGGCCACAGTTATGCGCTGAAGGTATTCCAATGTTTGTAGCACAAGGGCTTGATGAGCACTTAGATGATGGTGTGGCGACTACGGGACGTTTGATTACTCGTCTGGGTCAAACATTTTTAGGATCCAGTGTTTTAACTGTTTATACAGCGGAAGATACCTTGACTACGGTATGTCGAAGGTTATAAAGTGGGTCAACTAGTGTAGTGTAACGATTAAATGCCTCAAATATAGTATAGTTCCAGCTAACAATCACAACTGAAATGAGCATGTCATGGGAGCCCCTGTATCAATTGTTTTACAACGTAGTGAACGGAAAAAGTATGAGCAGCTATGCCGTAGTTGAAAGACAGCGGTACAGCTTAAAGAACGACTCACTATAGTGCTACTGGCTGATGATGGCTTGAATAACGGTGAAATAGCAAAGCGCATGTCCGTCAGCGCACACATGGTAGGGCGATGGAGGAAGCGCTTTGCCGAGCATGGATTATCCGGCATAGAAAAGAACCTGCCGATACATTGTTTGCGGCACTTGATGTATTGACGGGGAAAGTCATTGGTGAGTACAAACAGCGACACCGACACCAGGAGTTTCTTGCTTTCTTAAAGACAGTGAATAAACAAACTCCAAAGGATAAAGCGCTTCATACCGACAAGCTCTTCGTGGCTAAATCTGGTTGAGCAATTCTTTGGATTGATTACGGAAAAGCAGATTCGTCGAGGTGTGTTCAGCTTAGTGTCAGACTTGGAGAAGAAGATCATGCAATTTATCGAAGTGCATAACGAAACCCCCAAACTTTTTGTGTAGACGAAACCAGTAGACGAGATGATGGCAAAGATAAATCGTGCTCGTCTTGCGCTCTCAAATGTATAGCTTATTCGTTACACCTAACTAGTGTTGTTGTTTAGATCTTTTTTAAAAAAACTAGTGGGGGGGTAAATTTTTTTTACTCTTTTTTTAAAATAAAAACCTAGCTAAGATAAAGCCACGGTTAAAAAATATTTTAATACTTAAAAAAGGAAGTGATTATGAATATCAATAGCGTACAAAATCAAAAAGGGTTTACATTAGTTGAAATTGCCATTGTATTGGTTATTATCGGTTTATTATTAGGAGGGGTGCTAAAAGGGCAAGAGTTGATTACAAACTCCAAGATTAAAGCGGTCACAAGCGATTTGGAAGGGATTTCTGCTGCCTATTATGCTTATCAAGATCGTACGGGTAGAATTCCAGGTTGGGATGATAATAATAATGGAGAAATTAATGATATTGGTATGTTTTGGACGGATTTAAGACGTGAAGGTTTTATCGCTGGTAGTGCAAGTGATGCCTCTGGTCCTCGGCATGATTTAGATGGTACTTTTATTGCATCAGGCTTTGTATCAGGCGTTTTTGGTGGAACTAAAAACTTTATTTGTGCAACGAATATTGAAAATAGTGTAGCCCGTGGTATGGATACAAAACTTGATGATGGTGATGCTACTACGGGTGTTATTCTTGCTGAAAAAGGAACGGCTGTTCTCACAACAACGCCTACTGTAGCCTATGATAATTCGGCAGATGCAACGGTTGTTTGTAAAGAGCTTTAAGTTATCGGTTTTATTAAAAATAATCCCTTAAAAACCCGCTTAATTGCGGGTTTTTTGGTTTTAAGGAGGAGTAGAATGAATGGTTTAAATGTAAACCAGTCCAGATGGTTGAACCATCTATTAAGCTATTCGCTGGTTGCTTGGATTGGTCTTATTTTACTGGCTTCTCTTTATGCAGGAAAAAATGAGGGGGGCAGTGGCTGGTACTTGCCTTTTAATATTGTGGTTTGGTCAGTGGTTTGTCTCTTCATTGTGACGACGTTGATTAAAGTACTTTATTGTCAGCGATTGGTTGTCTCCAGAGTGGCGCTTTATTTTTGCGTTATGTTGCTGGGTATTTTGTTAGCGGGATCGGTGTTTGCAAACATTCAAAGTGACATTTGGTTGCAAACCGCATTGGCTTTTGGGGTGGTGGGGCTTTTTTTCTGGTCGCTGTTTCAATACCCGTTTACACAGCGTCATTTTATACAGATATTGGTTATCCTATGTATTGTAGGGTTTGTTCAGTCTTTGATTGCGATTGTGCAAAGCCATGATGTGTATCGTGCGGCTTATGCCCTTATTCCTTACGAGGCGTTTCGGTTCAGTGGTGACCGCCCTTTAGGCAATTTTCAGCAAGTGAATATGTTGGCTTCCTTTTTGTCACTGGTGTTGGTGGCGGCGTTGTATTTGATGTTGAATCGCGTTTTTTTAAATGGCAGTCGCGTGTTTAAAATCTGGTTGTTTTTGGTGGTCTTGTCGTCTTTTTATGTTTTATTGTTAACGGGATCTCGAGCTGGATTACTCGCCTTTATGGTTGCGGGCATTTGTATGCTGATGGCACGACGACGTTTTTTACGGCAACACATACCCTTGTTTTTACTTTGGCTTTTGGCATTGGTGTTGGCTTTTATATTGAGTGTGTATTTTCCTGGGCAAGCTTTGGGCTTGGAGTTTGTGTTGGAAAAAATGGGTGGCCTTTCTGAGGGAGCCAGGTTTTTTCTTTATCAGTACAGTCTTCAGTTGTTTATGGAATCGCCCGTTTTTGGGTTGGGGATTGGTCACTTTATTGCACCATTTGCAGAGCATATTGCCACAGAGCAAAACACCGCATTAATGACGATGCATTTTACCCATCCTCACAATGAGTGGCTGTACTGGATGTTGCAAAGTGGTGTGTTGGCTCTGTTATTGCCGTTGGCTTTTGCAGGTATGTATGGTGTTTATTTATTGAAACGGAGTGGCGCTTATGCTTTGATGGTTTTGGCGTTGTTGTTGCCTTTTTTAATCCAGTCACAGCTTTCGTACCCTTTTACCTTGTCCAGTGTGCATCTGTTTTTATTGCTCTTTTTTCTTTATGTTGGGGTGCGATTTGTTAAAAAAACATGGTGTTTTTCTATAAATAGAGTGCAAAAACGATTATTGATTATGATGATGATTGTATGCATCGGTATGATTTTTTATGGTACATGGCATAGCTTAAAAAGCATTAAAGAAGCTTATATTTTTCAAAATAGCCTGTTTTATACTCAATTTCAAACCAAGGAAGAGATTGCGAATCAACGGTATCTGGCGCATGCAACTCATAACCTTTTATATCGGGAGGATGCGGTAAAAGCCATGAACAGCATGGTTGAGAAAGCCATTAAAAACAATAACCGATATGACTTAAATCAGTTTGTTTGGTGGGCAGAAAAAAAGGGGGGGGACATTTCTCAACAAAGTTTAGAGAACTTGGCTAAAGTTTATTTGGCACAAGGAAAGTTATCTCAAGTAGAGAAGGCAGTTGAAGAATTGTTAAGTATTTATGGCGTGGTTTTAACTCGTGCTGAGTTGCAACAGGAGCTTGCATTGATTAAGGCTAAAAAACCGGAAACCGATTTAAAATAAAGGCCTCTATGTTAAAATACTTCCCCCTTAATTTTAAGTATGTACAAAACGGAAGCATTATGTCTCAAGAATCGCCACTCTCATCATCAGAATCATCACCGTTTACAGGTGGGTTGTATGTGATCACGTATGGTTGTCAGATGAATGAATACGATTCGGACAAGATGGCCAGTTTATTGGAAAAAACGCATGGCTTAACTCTGGTAACGGAGCCTGAAGAGGCGGATGTGGTTTTAATGAACACCTGTTCGGTGCGTGAAAAAGCACAAGAAAAAGTGTTTTCGGAGCTGGGTCGCTGGTCAAAATGGAAAGCCAAAAAGCCCAATCGTATTATTGGTGTGGGAGGGTGTGTGGCTTCACAAGAGGGAAAGGTGATTCGTCAGCGTGCGCCAGGTGTGGATGTTATTTTTGGCCCCCAAACCTTGCATCGTTTGCCGGCAATGATTGATGAAGCACTTCGTGTGCGCGGTGACGATTCGGTTAAAAAGAAGAAGGCAGTTATTGATATTTCTTTTCCTGAAATTGAAAAGTTTGATAATTTGCCTGAACCAGAGGTAAACGGTGTATCGGCTATGGTGTCGGTGATGGAAGGGTGCTCTAAATACTGTACGTTTTGTGTGGTGCCTTATACCCGCGGTGAGGAAGTCAGTCGTCCGTTTGATGATGTGATTCGTGAGATTTCAATATTAGCTGAACAAGGGGTGAGAGAAGTTAATTTATTGGGGCAAAATGTCAATGCATACCGTGGTGAGATGGAGGATGGAGAAATCGCTGATTTGGCTGTTTTAATGCATGCTGTGAGTGCCATTGAGGGGATTGATCGCATTCGTTTTACAACATCGCACCCGAATGAAATGACGCAAAGTATTATTGATTGTTATGCTGAAATTCCAGAGTTGGTGTCGCATTTGCACTTGCCGATACAATCGGGTTCGGATCGTATTTTGACACTGATGAAGCGAAATCACATGGTGATTGAATACAAATCCACGATTCGTAAAATCAGAGCGTTACGTCCAGACTTGTCTTTATCAGGGGATTTTATTATTGGTTTTCCGGGTGAAACCGATGAAGATTTTCAGCAGACATTGTCTTTGGTTGAAGCGTTAAATTACGACCGTTCGTTTAGCTTTATTTACAGCGAACGGCCAGGCACCCCTGCTGCGAGCTTACCTGATGAAGAGCCGATGGAGAAGAAAAAACGACGTTTGTACCAGTTGCAAGCGCAGTTGAATAAGCAAACGGCGGCCATAAGTGAGTCGATGATTGGAACGGTTCAGCGTGTTTTGGTGGAGCGTTTGTCCCGAAATTCGTTTAAGCAAGTGGCGGGGCGGACTGAAAATAATCGTGTGGTCAATTTTGATGGTTCGCCAGAATTGATTGGCCAGTTTGTGGAAGTTGAAATTACTGAAGCATTCAATAATTCATTAAAAGGCATTGTGGTTGCTACGCCAGAAGCGCAGTCGCATGTTGCACCGCAGGCGTATTCTTTATAATGATTCGATTTGTAAAAATGAGTGCAAAAAATTTCCCCCCCCTCTTTTTTTGTTTACGTTTAGAGGTTTCTTTTGTCTAGCTTAAATACCATTCAATTTAATTTGTTTCCAGAAGACAACGAGCGTTTACAAAATTTAAGCGGTTGGCAGCATGAACACCTGGAGCAGGTTGAGCTGGGTTTGGGAGTTGAAATTAATGGCCGAGGTTTTCAGGTTTCGGTAACTGGGTTGGCTGAACGCGTGGTTCAAGCGGAACAGGTCATTCGATTGCTGTATGATGAAACGGCTCATCAAACATTAACGCCTGAACAAGTGCATCTGGTCTTGCATGAGCTGGGATTTGACCAGCCTCAGCCTTTTGTTGAGCAGCAAGTGCTGGTCACTACGCGCCGCAAAATGATTAAAACCCGTAATGCCAATCAAGCAAGCTATCTAAATGCCATTAAAACGTATGATGTTAACTTTGGCATTGGCCCTGCGGGCACGGGAAAAACCTATTTGGCAGTGGCGTGTGCGGTCGAAGCACTGGAAAGTGAGCGGGTTCGTCGGATTATTTTAACGCGTCCAGCGGTGGAAGCCGGTGAAAAATTGGGGTTTTTACCGGGGGACTTGAGTCAGAAAGTGGATCCTTATTTACGTCCATTGTTTGATGCATTGTTCGATATGCTTGGATTTGAGGCGGTTGAGCGTTTAATTGAAAAAAATGTGATTGAAATTGCCCCGTTGGCATTTATGCGAGGCCGTACACTTAATGAAGCCTTTATTATTTTAGATGAGGCACAAAATACCACTACGGAACAGATGAAAATGTTTTTAACTCGTATTGGGTTTAATTCAACGGCTGTCATTACGGGGGACATTACCCAGTGTGATTTACCAAAACATCAAATCTCTGGATTGCGTCATGTGATTGAGGTGCTGGAAGGTGTTGAAGGCATTGGTTTTACGTTTTATCAGGCCAGAGATGTGGTTCGGCATGCGATGGTGCAAAAAATTGTGAAGGCCTATGATGCTTATGATCGTCATCAAAATAGTTCGAAGGAAAACCGTCACTAATCATGTTGCAATTGGATTTACAGTGGGGAATCGACCCCTTACCTTTTCCCACCCTAACGGTTTGTCAACGCTGGGTTTTAGCCAGTTTAGCGACGGACAAAGTGGAAACAACCGAGTTGACCATTCGTATTGTAAGCCTTGAAGAGAGTCGGGCACTTAATCGAGAGTATCGTGGCAAAGAGCACCCGACGAATGTGTTGTCGTTTTCATTTGAACAACCTGCGGGGTTATCTGAACTTGGGGAGTGCATTCCTTATTTAGGGGATTTGGTGATTTGTGCCGATGTGGTCGTGCAAGAAGCAAAACAACAAAATAAAGCTCTGGAGGCGCATTGGGCGCATATGGTGGTGCATGGTATCTTGCATTTACAAGGGTATGACCATATAGAAGAAGCCGACGCATTGGAAATGGAAGCATTAGAAGTTAAAATAATGAAGCAATTAGGGTATGCTAACCCTTATTGTGATCATTTGTAGTTTGTTTGAGAATGAAACATGGGCTATAAAAACGTAAAATGCGCCCGATTTCTGTTTTGGCTTATGGGCGAAAGGCATTGCATTATAGGGTTCTCGCACCGCTTGTACAAAGGTTTTAGTGTAATCGAGTAATGGCTCTGATGTCTTTTTTAGGGAAATGGAGTGGTTACCTTATTTTTATGAAAATAGAAGGGTATTAACGTTAATGAGCGACAGGAACAGCGGCTCTTCGTGGTTAGAACGTCTTGGAAAGATGTTTTCTGATGAACCAGAGAGTCGGGAACAATTGGTTAATATTTTAGCCGATGCACAGGAGCAGGGGGTGATTGATGCTGATGCACTGGTCATGATTCAAGGTGTACTAGAGGTGTCTGAGGCTCGGGTGCGTGATATTATGATTCCACGCTCACAGATTACACTCATTGATGGCTGCGAATCATTAGACAGCATTCTTGCAACCATGCTGGAAAGTTCTCATTCACGCTATCCCGTGATATGCGATAAAGAAATTATTGGTATTTTGCTTGCCAAAGATGTTTTTCGAGCGGTGGTCAAAGGGGAGCTAAAAGACAAGGACGATTTGGCAATGATTTATCGTAAGCCGGTTTTCGTGCCAGAAAGTAAGCGTTTAAATGTGTTGTTACGTGATTTTAAAGCAAGTCGAAACCATTTGGCATTGGTGGTAGATGAATACGCTGAGCTGGCAGGATTGGTGACCATTGAAGATGTGTTGGAACAAATTGTGGGTGACATTGAAGATGAACACGACGCGCAAGAGCAAGAACACATTCAAAAACGGACGGCACACAGTTATGCGGTTCAGGCAATTACTTCGATTGATGAGTTTAACCAGTTTTTTAATGTTTCCATTGAAAATGAAAACACGGAAACCGTTGGTGGTCTTTTAGCCACAAAACTTGGCCATGTGCCTTTAGTGAATGAGTCACTGGAGTTGCAAGGGTTTCATTTTAAAGTGCTTAAAGGCAATGAACGTCGAGCTGAATTATTTGAAGTAAAGCCTTTAAGTGATGAGATTAAAGCGCACGTTAAAGATGAGCATGTCTTTGTTTCGTAACAATAAAAAAATTTCTTCCCCCCCCCTCTTTTTTTAGCCTCACGGTTCGGTGTTTAGCCTTGGTGTTTATTCGCATTTTGGGTTAAAAAAAGCAGGGGAGGGAACACGCCAGTTTTGAGGTTTTTTCTTGAGCAGTTTTCATTCCCCTTTTATGACGGTTTTTATTCCTCAAAAAACCCATTTTATTGCCTTTTTATTGGGGGCATTAGGTGTTTTTTCGTTTGCCCCTTTCTCTTTTTCACCGGTTATATTAGTCTCCATTACCGGGTTGTTTTATCTTTGGTTAACGGCTAAAACAACCTATGAAAGTATTAAATCAGGCTTATGGTTTGGCTTGGGCTTTTTTGGCTTGGGAGTAAGTTGGCTGTTTTCCAGTTTGTATATTTACTCAAATGTATTATTGCCTGTTGCAATTGTAATGACCTTTCTGTTTGTTTTATTTTTAGCGCTTTTTATTGCTTTAGGGGGGGGGGTTGCAGGCTATTTCAAACAACAACAGAGTACCGGGTTTCTTGTAGTGGTACTGTTTCCAGCCATTTGGGTAGCCAGCGAGTTATTGCGTTCTTCCATTTTTGGAGGGTATCCATTTTTACTAATTGGTAATACACATATTGAAACCTGGTTGGCGGGGTATGCACCGGTTTTTGGTGTGTGGGGGGTAAGTTGGGGCATTGCCGTTACGGCTGGGTTGCTGTTGTGGTTGCATCAAAAACGCACGTGGTTACTCGCCTCCCTTCCTTTGGCGTTGGTGTGGACGATTGGGGGGGGACTGCAAGACATTGAATGGGTAAAGCCCGTGGATAAGCCAATTGATATTGCCTTATTGCAAGGCAATATTCCTCAAGAAGAGAAATGGGTGCAGTCTAATTTTTTACCTACCTTAAATGCATATGTTTCCATGACTAGAAAACATTTGGATGCCGATGTCATTGTGTGGCCAGAAACAGCCATTCCTGCCTATTACGATGTGGTTAAAAAGGGGGCATTAATGTCTTTTATTAAAGACATTCAGTTATTAAATAAATCGGTGTTAGTGGGGGTCATTGCGGGAGGGCGTACGAGTGAGCATTATTACAATGCGTTAATTAATTTAAACCGTCCAGAAGAGCGTTACTACAAACATCACCTGGTTCCCTTTAGCGAATTTTTTCCTTTTAGTGACTTTTTTGCTTATATGAGTCAGTTATTTGATATTCCATATGCGACGTTTACACATGGAGAGAAAAATCAACCGCCGCTTGAGCTGGGTGGGCAACTTGCTGGATTAAGTATTTGTTACGAAATGGCATTTGGCAGTGAATTGGCGCAACAATTGCCCGATGCAACGTATTTTATTACCGTGAGCAATGATGCCTGGTTTGCTCATACCTTTGAGCCAGCACAGCAGTTGCAAGAAGTGCAAATGCGTGCGTTGGAGTTAGGGCGAGAAATCGCCCGTAGTACTAATACGGGTTATACCGCCATAGTTGATATAAAAGGGCATATTAAACAACAGATTCCAGCGTATGAACGAGGGGTATTAAGAGGAGAAGTGCAGCCCTATGAAGGACTCACCTTTTATGCACAATGGGGCAAAACTCCCGTACTTTTTTTGCTGTTTTTATTGTTTTCCTTCTTGCTTGCAAAACGATATTTTATGAGAAGGCGGTAATGGTAGTAAGGTGCAAACCAGCACCTCCCTTGATTAGGAGCCTGTCCGAGAACTAAAAACCGATTGCAAACTCCATAAACATTAAACATTATAAGGTGAGCTTATCAAAGCCGTTAAATAGCCGTATGTTTCTGATACGAATTTAAGCGGTGACTATTTAGGGTGTTCAAACACTGGGTGATTGTCGTCCATTGCGGCGGCCATTCGCATTCTAAGAAGGGTAATCTTGGTTGGATCAGCTAATGAGAGGGTTTTATCGATGAGTATTTTTTCAAGCAAGGGCAGATCCATTGTTAAAAATTCATCTACCCCTTGTTCGGCTTCAGCCAGGTATTCAGCCACCTGCATAATATCGGCATTTACATCTTCTTGTACCTGTTTAAACTCTTTTGCCGTGAGTTCGGCAAGGTCATGATCGGCTTGCTCGGCTTTTTCAATGGCCTGACCTAATATTTGCCATGTTTTTTGTTCTGCTTGAATAGCAGACTCTTTTGCGTGCTGTAGTAAGCTACGATAGGCTTTCAGCATTTTATTTTCGCTCATGGTATTTCTCCTGTTTTTCGTATTCTTTTTGTGTGTCGTTCGGCAAAACTCTCTATAATATTGAACTTATTTAATTTAATTAGCAAGCCCTATTCAAGTATCGTTTCGGTACCAAAGTTTGTTATTCATTTGGAAGCAGAAAAAACCATGTCAGACGTTCAATATAACCCTCAGCAGATTGAAACCGAAATTCAAAACTATTGGGATGAAAACCAAACCTTTGTTGTAAAAGAAGAGGAGGACAAAGAGAAATATTATTGCTTGTCGATGTTTCCGTACCCAAGTGGCAAGCTGCATATGGGGCATGTTCGTAACTACACTATTGGTGATGTGGTGTCGCGTTATCAGCGAATGCAGGGTAAAAATGTATTGCAACCAATGGGCTGGGATGCC
>WFPP01000109.1 GCA_015487495.1 Thiomicrorhabdus sp. | reverse complement strand
AGCTGATTTAGATGAATGGATCGATTTTTACAACAATGAACGCACACATCAAGGTAAAATGTGTTGTGGCCGAACACCAATGGAAACATTGGAAGATGGCAAAAAAGTATGGGCTGCAAAGCTCATAGCTTAAAAAAGCTCATAGCTTAAAAAAGCTCATAGCTTAAATTTAACCTGACAGGACACCAAATCAAAATGAGGAACTGTCAGATTAAGTCTGAACTTCTACAATAAAATCACTTCAGATCCTGAGATACATAGGGTCATTGTGGCTAAGAAAGAATGGTTGGAAGCATTATTAAATACAGGCAAAGATGAAGAAGGTAACTTGGTTTCCGGGTTATCAGCTTGGGACACTAAATCATGGAAGGTACAAAATTATAAACCACATGATAATCATATCCACATTGAACTGAAGGCTAGGAAGATTGTCATTCCTTCTGGTGGCGCAACGTAATAGCTGGCTGATTGACTGATAAAGAGGCTTGGAGTATAAACGGTGTAATTCTTATGCTATTAAGGAGTCAGTCTTTTAATTTCTGGTAACGCCAGATTTTAGTTGTGGTATGGATAGAACAGAACCCAATCCAATCCCCAGATAAACTTTAAGTTGTTTATATCTTAATATGTGTTTTTATGTGGGGGGTTGGGTGAATAAGAGTGAGTGAAAAAATGAATGTAAAAGAGTACATGAATACACTGGGTCAGCAAGCCCGTGCGGCATCACGCGAGTTGGTTAAGGCCACTACTGCGGATAAAAATAGAGCGTTATTGGCATTGGCCAATCAATTGGAGCAATCTTCAGAACAATTAAAATCTGAAAATGCCAAAGACTTGGCGCAAGGTAAGAAAAATGGTTTGGATGCGGCGATGTTAGATCGCCTTGCCATCACCGATGCGGGCATTGCGGGCATGGCCGAAGGGTTAAGGCAGATTGCTAATTTGCAAGACCCGATTGGCGAAATCACCGACATGCGATTTTTACCTTCGGGCATACAAGTCGGTAAAATGCGTGTTCCATTAGGCGTGGTGGGCATTATTTATGAGTCTCGCCCGAATGTTACGATTGATGCGGCGGCCTTGTGTTTAAAATCAGGTAATGCGGCGATTTTACGCGGAGGCTCTGAGGCCGCGTTTTCAAATCAGGCATTAGCCATCTGCATTAAAGACGCATTGGCCTCGGTTGGCTTACCAGAAACCGCCGTGCAAGTGGTGGCGACCACCGACCGTGACGCGGTAGGCGAGTTAATTGCCATGCCCGCCTTTGTGGATGTGATTATCCCCCGTGGTGGTAAAGGGTTGATTGAACGCATTAGCGAACACGCGCGCGTGCCAGTGATTAAACATTTAGACGGCATTTGCCATGTGTATATTGATGACGATGCCAATTACGACAAAGCCATTAAGGTCACGCTGAATTCCAAAACGCACCGTTATGGTGTGTGCAATGCACTGGAAACCCTGTTAGTGGCCGAATCACAAGCCAAAAAAGTATTGCCAGAACTGGCGACCTTATTGAGTGAAAAAGGCGTGGAATTACGCGGGTGTGAAAAAACCCAAGCGATGATTGAGGTAAATGTCGCCACAGAAGAGGATTGGGCAACCGAGTATTTAGCGCCTATTTTATCCATTAAAGTGGTGTCGGGTGTGGATGAGGCGATGGATCACATTGCCCAGTACAGTTCGGCACATACCGAATCGATTGTGACTGAAAATTTCTCAACTTCACGTCGCTTTTTAGCCGAGGTGGATTCCAGTTCGGTAATGGTCAATGCCTCGACCCGTTTTGCCGATGGCTTTGAGTATGGACTGGGTGCTGAAATTGGCATCAGTACCGATAAGTTTCATGCGCGAGGGCCAGTGGGATTAGAAGGCTTAACCTCACAAAAATACATTGTGTTGGGTGACGGACATATTCGGAACTAAGGCGAAGTTAAGGCGAAACTAAGTCCAAAGGGCGGCATGACGTGAATTTTATTGGGATTAATGGCGGTACATTTGACCCCGTTCATTACGGGCATTTAAGACCGGCATTAGAGGTACAACAGCAGTTAGGGTTGCAACAGGTGTTGTTTGTACCGTGTTATCAGCCCGTGCATCGAAATCAACCGCAAGCCACGGCACAGCAACGTTGCGAGATGATTGAACGAGCCATTGAACAACAGCCCACGTTTCGCTTAGAAACATTTGAAATAGAACAAGGTGGCGCGTCTTACATGGTGCAAACCTTGGCGGCATTGAAAGCGCGTTTTATGCAAGACAGTTTGGTGTTAATGATGGGAACCGATGCCTTTGCCAAATTTCATACATGGCATGATTGGGCGGGTATTTTAAATTTAGCCAATCTTGTCGTGATGCATCGGCCCAATGAGCCTGTTCCGATTGATTGTGAATCGGGGCAGATTTATCAAGCGCATTATGCTGGGCAATTAACCGAACGCAATGGGCAAATAGTTGAGATGGCCGTCACGCAACTGGATATTAGCTCAACCCTGATTAAAGAACACCTTAAACGCGGTGATGCGGTGGATTATTTACTCCCCCCCTCCGTGGCCAATTTTATTGAACAACAGGATTTGTATTCAAAATCGAATTCTTAAAAAGAGAATATAATATATGAGCATGGATTTAAAAGCCGTTGAAACCTTGGTGGTGAATACGCTAGAAGATGTAAAAGCGCGTGATATTCAAGTGATTGATATTTCAAATGTGAGTAGTTTTGCCGATTTGATGATTATCGCTACGGGAACGTCTACAACACATGTAAAAGCCGCAGGTAGTCATGTGGCACAAGCTTTTAAGGACATTAACGAGCCCCCTTTAGGGGTTGAAGCGGGTCCACAGCCAGACTGGGTACTGGTTGATTTAGGCGATACCATTGTGCATGTGATGACAGAAGGCGCACGCGCCCACTATGCGTTAGAAAAATTGTGGGATGTGAAACCGTCAAGTGATGCCGCAGAATAGCGTTTTTACTTTGAAAACATTGAGTGCGTTTGCAATGGTCTTCGTACTCGCTTCCATTGCGAACCCAGCTTTAGCCACCAACATGGAACGCCAACCATGCGGTAAACTTTATGAACCTTCGGGTGTCATACAGTTACTGGACGGGCGGATTTTGGTGGTGGAAGATGAAAAAGACAACCCCATTAGCTTATTTAGTTTACTGACAAACGAGCAGGGGGAGCTGGTTTCCATCACCCCATTGCAAACTTCTCCCCCCACCGTTCCTGGTCGTTCAAACCTAGGCGAATTGGCAGACCTTGAAGCGGTCGCCATCGACAATAACGGCTCTGTCTACGCCATCACCTCTCACTCCCTCACGCGTAAAGGCAAATCGTCTACGGCACGTGAAAAATTGGTTCGCTTTAAAGTCAAAGGCGATTCAGTAAGCGATGTTGGCGTGGTGTTAGACCTTAAATCCGCCATCATTAAATTAGATAAAGCGTTAAAAAAATCCAGTCATGTAACAGACGTGAAAGAGAACAATGGCTTTAGTATTGAAGGCATGAGTTTTGACCAAAATAAACAAAAATTATTGATCGGACTGCGAACACCTGTCGTGGATAAAAAAGCCGTTTTACTCGTGCTAAAAAATCCTCAAGCGATGTTTGAAAAAGGTGAACCGCCTAAATTTAAGCGCAAACCCATCTATTTGGATTTAGACAAAGGCGGCATTCGTGCCATCACATTTGATGCGACCCTAAACGGGTATTTGATTCTCAGCCGCCATGAAAAAAAAGGCAAAAAATTTAAGCTATGGTTTTGGGATGGCAAAGAAAATCAGGCACCCGTTCGAGTTCGCATAAAAGGCAAGCTAGACTTATCCAATGCCGAAGGCATTACCCCCGTTTTAATAGGGGGGGAGAAAAAATTAATGTTCGTATTTGATGTCGGAAACGCCAGTAAACGCCATAACGGCTGTTATGCTTTTATACCTTACGAGCAGCTTAAAATAGACTAATTGGGATGGTTTATTCCGCTTGGAAGCATTCATAAATAAGTAAAGACCTAAACTGTAGTCCTCCCAAAAAATAATTGAAGGCAGAATACAATAAATGATCATTCACTTTATTACCGTAGGGCAAAAAATGCCCAAATGGGTACAAGAAGGCTATGCTGAATACGCGAAACGCTTGCCTAAATCGTGTGCGCTTAAATTGATTGAATTGCCGATGGCGGCACGGGGTAAAAATAATTCGGT
>WFPP01000108.1 GCA_015487495.1 Thiomicrorhabdus sp. | reverse complement strand
TTATACGATTGGGTACTGGCGCATTTAAATGATTTTAATCGCCCTGATCGCCCACACCAGTATGAGTTTTCACGTTTAAATCTTGAGTATACGGTGATGTCGAAACGTAAATTGCATCAGTTGGTGGATGAACATTTGGTGTCGGGTTGGGATGATCCGCGTATGCCAACCATTTCGGGATTGCGCCGTCGTGGTTACACGCCTGCCTCATTGCGAGATTTTGCAGAACGCATTGGTATCTCCAAAGTGGACAGTATGACGGGCATGGATATTTTGGAAGCGGCGGTTCGTGACGATTTGAATAAGGTCGCACCGCGTTCTATGGCGGTGCTTGACCCAGTTAAGGTGGTGATTGAAAATTTTGAAGGAGAGCCACTTTCGATTCAAGCTCCTGTACACCCTCAAAATGAAGCGATGGGTAAACGTGAAATTTTCTTTGGTCGCGAGCTGTATATTGATCGAGCCGACTTTTTAGAAGAAGCCCCAAATGGCAAATACCAGCGTTTGGCGTTAAATAAAGAGGTGCGTTTGCGTAATGCCTTTATTGTAAAAGGGGAGCGAGTCGAGAAGGATGCAGAGGGCAATGTGACCACCATTTATTGTACTTATGATCCTGAAACACTGGGTAAAAAACCCGCCGATGGCCGTAAAGTAAAAGGGGTGATTCATTTTGTTGAAGCGTCTAGGGCATTGCCTGCGGTGTTTCGAATTTATGACCGTTTGTTTACTGTACCTAATCCCGCGAAAGAGAACGATTTTGAATCGGTCATTAATACCGAATCACTGGTGGTAAAGCAAGGGTTTGTGGAGCCTGGATTAGAAAATGCCGAGCCTGAAAAAGCGTATCAATTTGAACGAGAGGGCTATTTTTGCCGTGATAATCAGGCGGGAGAGTTGCAAATATACAATCGCACGGTTTCATTGAGAGAGACATGGAGTAAAAAATGATTACCATTAAAGCAGAGCGTGTATGTGGTGTGGAGTTGACAGGCAACGATGCCATCATCAGTTTATTGGTGATTGAGGAGGGCGCGATGTTTTATCTGCCTGATTGCCGTGTAAGGCGTATTACCTGTAAAAACCCAGACAGTGCCAGTGAGTTGCGCTATTTCCAAAAGACGTTTGAGCAGTTGGCGCAAGACTATCAAATTGAGACAGTGGTGATTCGTGAACGCATGAAAAAAGGTAAGTTTTCGGGAGGGGCAAATGGATTTAAACTGGAAGCCGCATTGCAATTGTCGGATAAACTTAATACGGTACTCATTTCACCCACCGACATTAAAGCCAATTTAAAACGTTACCCTTTGCCCATTACCTTTGCAGAAACGGGGTTAAAAAAGTTTCAAGAGCCGTCATTTACCACGGCATTTGCCTATTATGCAGGAAAGCATGAATGGTAAAAGCCGTTTGTTCAACGCTTTTTTAAAAAAGCGTTTTAAATAAGGTGCGCCTTTTACACCGATTCCCCTATCCTATATTACGTGATGTATTACGTGATGTTACGCTATGATTGAGAATTCATGATGTCTGAAAAAAATTTCCCCCCCTTATCGAATGCCTTGAGTACAGAGAACCACTTTAGCTATTTAGATCTTACGTTATCGCAACTTGATAATTTAACTGCATTAGGCTACGACACCATGACGCCGATTCAAGAGGCGGCTCTGCCATTAGGATTGGGGGGGAAAGATTTAATTGCACAGGCTAAAACAGGCAGTGGTAAAACCGCCGCGTTTGGTATTCCTTTGCTGAACAAGCTGGAGGTTAAATCGTTTGTGGTGCAAGGGTTGGTGATGTGCCCTACGCGGGAATTGAGCAACCAAGTGGCCGAAGAGTTACGCCGTTTAGCACGGTTTCAGCAAAATATTAAAATTGTTACTTTATGTGGTGGAGTACCAATGCGACCTCAAGTCGCCTCGTTAGAACATGGCGCACATGTGGTGGTGGGCACGCCAGGGCGGATTCGAGACCACATAGAAAAAGGTCAACTCGATTTGAGTCAAGTGACCACGGTGGTATTGGATGAAGCAGATCGTATGTTGGAGATGGGTTTTAAAGAGGAGATGGTGCATATTCTCGGCTTTACACCCGAACAGCGCCAAACCTTACTGTTTTCAGCGACCTTTCCTGAAGACATTAACTACATCAGTCGTCGCTTTCAGAAGAACCCAATGGAAATTGCAGTGGAGTCGCATCACGGCATGGACACCATTGATCAGCAATTTTATATTTGCCATCATCAAGAGAAGTTACAAGGATTGGTCAAATTATTGGCGTTTAATGGCTTTGAGCATGGACTGATTTTTTGTAATACCAAAAAATTGGTGCAAGAGGTCACGAATTATTTAACGGAGCGTGGATTCAGTGCGTTGGCGTTGCATGGCGATATGGAGCAACGTGAGCGTGAACAAGTCT
>WFPP01000107.1 GCA_015487495.1 Thiomicrorhabdus sp. | reverse complement strand
TGACCAACCTAAGACCGTTCTGCCTTTGTAATTTTTGACTCATTACGAAGGAAAATTCATGAAATACTCCTCTTTAACATCCGCGATAATGATCGCGCTTGCAACTTCTAGCACACAAGCAGAAGAGACCTCAACTCTTAATCAAGTAAATGTAACCGCTAGCCATATCCCAATGTCACAACACGCAGTTACAGCCAGTTCTGTTGTTATTACCGCTGATGATATTGCAGAGAATCACTACCGTACCTTAAATGACGCACTTACAAGTATCCCTGGAATTACGTTTGTACGTAACGGCGGTTTAGGCACAAACACCTCTATTTTTATGCGAGGACAGTCAGGGCGCTCCGTACTCGTCTTGGTTGATGGTGTTGATATGACCAATCCAATGGGAACGGGTGGAGCCATTTTAAGCTCATTGTTATTATCAGACGTTGAGCGTATTGAAGTATTAAAAGGCGCCCAATCGGGTATTTGGGGTTCAAACGCATCTGCTGGTGTCATTAATATCATCACCAAACAGGCCAAAGACGGTACTCGCGGTTCGGCTCTTTTTGAAACAGGCGATAACAACTATAACAAACTGGCTGTTTCTCTCTCGTCTGCCGAAGAAGGAGGCGACTTTTCCGTCAGCTTTTCTCAGCTGAATACCGATGGTTTCAGTGCCGTTAAAGCATATAAATCTTACGAACAAAATTATGAAGACGATGCCTTTAACCAAACCGATTTCTCTATGAACATGGGGATTAATATTAATCCAGCCCATCGTTTAGAAGTATTGCTAAAAACAGCACAAAGTACCAGTAACTATGACTACACAACCAACCCGAACCAAAGTGCCAGTGTGGATTATGAAAACACCATCAAGCGTTTACAATATCTGTATACCCATAATGCCTTTAACAGCACCGTTTATGTTTCACAAAATAACATTAAGCAATATAACGATGCTGTAATTAACAGTGTCGGCCTGAAAGGAGGCTATCAATATGCCACAGATCAGGCGCTCTCTTTTGTACTCAATAACAACCAGTATGAAAACTTAACCACTGGCGACAGTTATTACAATACAGGCGTAGGGGTAACTAATACCAACCAATTTAATAACAACTCTTTAATTTTTACTCAGTCAATTCGTTCAGATCAATACAATACCTTTAAAGGAAAAACGACTGGAAAATTAGGCCTTAAAAAGACCTTTCAAAAAGACCTCTTTATCAGCGCTAATGTAGGAACCGCTTATAACGCACCCACACTATTTCAAAGTACTTACGGCCTCACCTCAAACCTTCAACCAGAAGAGACCATTGGGTTTGATGTCTCTATTGGTGCTTATGGTGCAGAACTGACCTATTATGAAAGCAGAGCCAAAAATTTAATTAATTATGCGGGAAGCTGGCCAAACGATTATTACGAAAACCTAGCGGGCATCAGTAAATTTTCAGGGGTAGAATTTTCATACTCAAACTACGTTGAAAAAGCCAATACCTTGGTAAACCTCACTTTTGCACAAGTGTCCGCCAAAGATGATAATAACGAATCTTTAGCACGCCGTGCTGAACAGACGGTTGGCTTAAATCTTTTGTATGATGGCTTTAACCGTCTGACCATTGGCATCAACAACCGCTACATTGGTAATATGTTTGACCAAGCCAACCGTTCAGGCGCGAATATTGGTGACTACTATGTTACGGATGTAAACGTAAACTACACCTTAAACAAACAAGTCACGTTATACGCCAATGTGTTAAACCTGTTTGATGCAGACTACACACAAGCCGTTGCCACCTATCAAGCCGATAATGTTACCCCACAAAATGTCTATTCAAATGGTGGCAGTCAGCTATTTGTCGGTGTTCAAGGTAAATTTTAATTGAAATTAAACCCGACTCAACACTGCCTTATGGTACAAGGCTGCACCTCCGATGCAGGCAAAAGTACCTTAGTGGCAGGGTTGTGTCGATTGTGGGCGCGGCAAAAACTTTCTGTTGCGCCGTTTAAACCCCAAAATATGGCGCTTAACAGCGCTGTAACCGAGGACGGTGGCGAAATTGGCCGTGCGCAAGCACTGCAAGCCATGGCCGCCAAAATTCCTCTCTCTGTGCATTTCAACCCCGTGTTACTTAAACCCAACAGTGATACGGGGGCACAAGTTATTCTACAAGGCCATTGCATCGGGAACTTAAATGCGATGGATTACCATGACTACAAACCCAAAGCGAACCAAGCGGTTTTAGAGTCCTTTCAAATACTCAGCCAGCAATACGACACAATTTTTGTCGAAGGTGCAGGCAGCCCTGCCGAAGTCAATTTACGTGAAAATGACATCGCCAATATGGGCTTTGCCGAACAGGTAGACTGCCCTGTCATATTAATTGCCGACATTGATAAAGGCGGCGTATTTGCTCATATTATTGGGACATTAGAATGCCTTTCAGAAAGCGAAAAAGCACGCATAAAAGGGTTTGTCATCAACCGCTTTCGAGGTGATAAAGCACTATTGCAAAGCGGACTGGACTGGCTTGAAGCCAAAACAGGCAAGCCCGTATTAGGGGTTCTGCCCTATCTACACGGATTACACTTAGATGCCGAAGACGCCCTTGCCTGTTCCGCATCGCCACACAAGCCACATACCAAGCTCAATGTCATCATGCCGCTACTGCCTCATATCAGTAATCACACCGATTTTGAGCCTTTGCGACTGCATCCAGACATTGATTTTCAAATCATTCGTCATCAAGAGCCAATTCCCACTGCCGATTTAATTATTTTGCCCGGCAGTAAAAACGTCATCAACGACCTTCAATGGCTCAAAAGCCAAGGTTGGCAAACAGCCATACAAAAGCACCTGCGTTACGGTGGAAAAGTGATCGGAATTTGTGGCGGACTGCAAATGTTAGGCGCGTGGATTTTCGATCCAGAACAGGTCGAAGGTCGCATTGAAAAAGCCGCAGGCCTGCATCTATTTGACTACAGCACCACGCTCAGCGCACACAAACAACTCCGTAACGTCACAGGGCAACTGCTCTGTTCCAACACCGCATCACCCATTCCTGTATCGGGTTACGAAATTCACGCTGGCCACACAACGGGCTACCCAAAAAAAGCAGCCATTCAACGCAATGATCATACAACGGATGGGGCTATTTCAGACGACAACCAAATTCTCGTCACCTATTTTCATGGCCTATTCGACACGCCCAAGGCACTCAATGCGCTGTTAAATTGGGCTGGGTTAACAAACAGCACTGAACTAGATATTCACACCATTCGAGAAGAGCAACTTGAACGACTGACCGATTGCCTAGAGGAAAACTTAAATACAGACCTGTTATTTCAAATACTAAACCAAACTCAATCCAATGAAACCATTTGAGGCGCCAAAATGATCGATGAAAAACAAAATCAATATCATAAAACGAAAATGGAACGTAAAAAAAGCCAAATAGAAACCTCCATGGCAAAAGCGACGGATGAAAAAGGGCTTTTACTGGTCATTACTGGCAATGGAAAAGGCAAATCCACCTCGGCATTTGGCATGGTCGCACGAGCATTAGGACATGGCATGAAAGTTGGCGTTTGCCAATTTATCAAGAGCCGTACCGATACGGGTGAAGAGGCTTTTTTTAGCGCACAACCCAACTGCGAATGGTATGTACTGGGTGATGGCTTTACATGGGATACTCAAGACCGCACCCAAGACATTCAAACCTCAAAAAAAGGCTGGGCGGTTGCTCAAAAAATGCTGACCGATGCCAGCTACGATTTAGTGGTGTTGGATGAACTGACCTACTTACTCAGCTACCAATACTTAGAAAAAG
>WFPP01000106.1 GCA_015487495.1 Thiomicrorhabdus sp. | reverse complement strand
TCAATGTGTACCACGGGGCTACCAATGTCCAGCTCAATCAGGTTGCTGATGGCGGTATCAAAGTCGTTGTGCTTGCGTTTGCGACGACGCTTTTGAATCACGGTTTTGCCAAAGATTTGCGATTCTGAAATCAGGCAAAAGGCATCGGTGTAAATGGATTCTTCTAACGGACTGACCACAATGCTGGGCGTTTTAGAACGACTTTGACTGTGTTCAAGTGCTTCCTTCCAATCTTCAACAATACGGGGTTTATGTTTGTGCTTGGCAAGTAGGGTCAGCAACGTCTCTCTGCGCCCGGTGCTTTCGGCACTGAAGACCACGGCACCTTGATAGCGGTCTAAAAAGGCATTGAGCTTGGCAAGTGGGTAGTCGCTTTGCGATTGAATGTTTAAGTCGGGTTGCGTTTGAGTGGAAAATTGAGCGGTATTTTTAGCCGAAACGGTCGGTTCTAAGGTAATGCGATGATAGGGTTTGATGGCGGTTAAAAATTCGACTTTATTAAGAATGATTTCTTCCGGCTTGAGCAACGGAAAATCAGGGTTGTGTTGCCCAATTTGATAGCGTTCTTGGTATTCTTGGTGAATTTGTTCCAAGCTGTTTTCTAAGTTTTTTTGCGCGTCACTGAAATCAAAGAATAGGGTATTGTGCGGCAGGTACTCAAATAAAGTGGTGAGCTGAGGGTGAAACAGGGGCAGGTAATATTCCAGTCCACCTATGGATTGCTTTTCAGAAACGGTTTGATAAATGTGCGAGCTTCGTGCATCACTTCCAAAGTAGCCTTTAAATTTTTGTCTAAATAAATCAATGCCTTGTTGTGTAAAGTTAAACTCTTTTGCGGGAAGAAGTTTAATCTCTTCTATCTGTTCAATCGAACGTTGGGTGTCTGGGTTAAAGCTGCGAATGGTCTCAATTTCATCGTCAAACAGATCAATTCTAAACGGGGTTTTACTGCCCATCGGGAAGAGGTCAATGATGGAACCTCGAATGGCAAACTCTCCATGTTCCATCACTTGGCTTACGCGCTGGTAACTACTGGCTTCGAGTTTTTGGGTAAAGGGTTCAATCTCTAAGGTATCGCCGCAAGAAAGCAAAAAGGTAAATTGTTGAATGTAGTCCAGTGGCACAATTTTTTGGATAACGGTGGAGATGGGCAGAATTAAAATACCCTGCTTTAAATTGGGCAGACGATATAAGGTTTTAAGACGTTCTGAAATAATGTCTTGATGCGGCGAAAACTGATCGTAAGGCAGCGTTTCCCACTCAGGAAAAGAGAGTATTTCGTCGCGGTTGGGCAAAAAAAATGTCAAGGCTTCTTGCAGTTGGCTGGCCGCTTGACTGTCTTGGGTTAATACCACCATTAATCTCGAAGTATGGCCATAGGTGTTGGCAATGGCCAACGCACTTTCTGAGTAATTGAGCGCACCCCAATAGGAGCGTTGGCCTTTTAAAGTGATCTGACTGGTATCAAGAGGAATAAATGAGTGATTCATAAAGCCTTAGTGTGTTCAATGAAAATCAGAGGGGTATTTTAAACTACTGGGGGGGGAAAAAAAGTGCAAAGGGAAAATTTCCCTTAATTCATTCTTTTTAGCAGGCTACAGCGCTAATAGCGCTTGTGATTTTAATGTGCCTAAAGCGATGGGGGTTCATTTGGGGCTAAAGATGGTTTAGTATGATGTTTTTTATGTCAAGATTTTATTTCACGATAGGAAACGCGGATTATGGCAACAGTGGTGGTGGTAGGTGCAAGCACGGGTGGACTGCCCATGTCTTATGACCTGAGAAAACATTTGGATAAAGGGCACACCATTAAGGTGGTGAGTGCGGTTGAGGATTTTAATTTTATTCCATCCAACCCTTGGGTGGCGGTCGGTTGGCGAACGCCTGAAGAGATCTCTTTTAAGCTTGAACCTTACTTAACCCGTAAAGGCATTGAATTTTATCATCAAACGTGTACCGGTATTGATCCGCTTAATAACAAAATCACTTTGGGTGATGGCTCTGAAATGGCTTACGATTATTTGGTGCTGGCTACGGGGCCAACATTGGCGTTTCATGAGGTAGAGGGGTTGGGGCCGAAAAGTCAGGGAGGATTTACTACTTCGATTTGTACCACGCCTCATGCCAGGGAAGCTTATGAGCAGTGGGAGCGTTTTTGTGATGATCCTGGCCCGATTGTGGTGGGTGCGGTACAGGGGGCATCTTGCTTTGGTCCTGCGTATGAGTTTGCCATGATTATGGATACGGATTTACGTAAACGTAAAATCCGTCATCAAGTCCCCATGACGTTTGTGACTTCCGAGCCTTATATTGGCCACCTTGGTTTAGGTGGGGTGGGGGATTCGAAAGGGTTAATGGAATCTGAAATGCGTCAGCGCCATATTAAGTGGATTTGCAATGCCAAAGTCACTAAAGTTGAAGATGGCTTAATGTTTGTAAGTGAGTATAACCAGCAAGGCGATGTGGTTGAAGAGCATGAACTGCCGTTTAAGCATTCCATGATGTTACCTGCATTTAAAGGCTCTAAGTTTTTACAGGAGATGGTGGATTCCGATCCTGAAAAAATGGGGGGACCTTTGGTGAATCCTAGAGGGTTTGTTAAAGTAGATGAGTTTAGCCGCAACCCAACCTATCATAATATTTATGCACTGGGCGTGGGGATTGCCATTGCACCCGTTGACACTCATTGCCCCGTGCCTTGTGGAACGCCTAAAACAGGGTTGATGATTGAGTCGATGGTCAGTGCCATTAGCCACAATATTCAGGAAAATTTAAGCGGAAGGGCTGCCAGCGCAGAACCAACATGGAATGCATTTTGTCTTGCAGATATGGGGGATACAGGCGTGGCCTTTATTGCACTGCCTCAAATACCACCTCGTAACGTAACGTGGGCTAAAAAAGGCAAATGGGTGCATTTGGCTAAAATTGCTTTTGAAAAGTATTTTATTCGTAATATGAAGGCGGGCATCTCAGAACCAGCTTATCAAAAATACATTATGAAAATGATGGGTGTGCATCGCTTGAAATCGGATGAGAAAAAAGAATAAATTCCCCACCCCTCTTTTTATCTTTTTAGTGTTCTTAAATGATGCCTTGGTATTCAAACAAATAGAGTATCAAGGTTTTTTGCGGTATTGAAAAAGTTCAGCAATGAAGTGGCCTCCTTAAAGCTACATAGAATTTTAAGGAACCTCTGATTAAGTCTCTTAAAATTTTGTGAGTCTTCAAACCTTCCTATTCTAGAGCTGTTTCGCAGGGACTTCCTTGAGTGATTTAATCAGCATATCCCTAAATTCGGTAAACTCTTGAGGGAGTGCTGGTTAAAGTCGTTATGAAACAGGATTCATTTATGACTTGTTCAGGCCTTGCCTATATAATGTGCGCATGAATTTTGACTTTACGATTAATGCACTCGATTTATTAGGCACAGTGGTGTTTGCCATTACAGGGTTATTGGCTGCTAGCCGTAAGCAGCTGGATCTGTTTGGTGCGATTGTGATTGCAATGGTAACGGCGATTGGTGGTGGTACCTTGCGCGATTTGATTTTGGATCAACCCGTTTTTTGGGTTACGCAACCTCATTATATTTACATTGTGGTGATTGCAGCTCTGTTTTTGTTTTTTTATGCTAAGTTTAAAACGGCTCCTATGCGATTTTTGTTGTATCTGGATGCGTTGGGGTTGGCGGTGTTTACGGCAATTGGAGCGCAAAAAGCGATGGATTTAGGTTTGAGTGATCCTATTATTATTATGACTGCGATTATGACCGGAGCGGCAGGCGGGGTGATTCGGGATGTGTTGGTGGGAGAAGTGCCGTTGATCTTCCGTAAAGAGATTTACGCCACGGCGAGTTTTGTTGGTGCCAGTGTTATGTTATTAGCCTCTGGTTTTTTTGAGCAACAGGAGGTGGCGGTTATTTTATGTATTGTTGTTGTGTTTAGTTTGCGTATTTTGGCGATTTTAACGAATTATAGCTTGCCAGTATTTAACCCTGTCCACAAACAGGATTCAGGTGATTCCTAATTCGATTTCTGAAAACCTTTGAATGACACAGAATGAGAAGCAGGAAAATATCCGTTATTTTTTGTGGCGTTGGTGTTTTGTACAAAGGGCTCGATTAATTTAAAAGAGAGTACACTTTTTTTATGTTTAAACTTCCTTATGAGCTCTTTTTAGGGCTTCGATACACTCGTGCTAAACGGCGTAATGGATTTATTTCTTTTATTTCATTTTCCTCAATGATTGGTATTGCTTTGGGGGTTACGGCGTTGATTACCATTATGTCTATCATGAACGGCTTTCAAGAAGAGTTACGAGATCGTATTTTAGGTATGACGGCACACATGACCATTAATGAAAGTCATGATCGTCTGGAAGACTGGAACACTCTTTACCATCAAGTGATTAATCAGCCTCACGTAACAGGCGCTGCGCCTAATATTATGGAGCAGGGTATGTTAAGTCATGCAGGTGAAGTAAAAGGGGTGGCCATTCGTGGGGTGTTACCTGAGCTGGAAAACAGTGTGGCAGACATCGATAGCAAAATGTTGGCGGGTCAACTGTCAGACTTGGAAGCACGTAAATATCGCATTATTTTGGGTGCTGAACTGGCGGCCAGTTTGGGGGTTGATATGGGGGATAAGGTAACATTAATTGCGCCACAGGGGAGTATTTCTCCTGTTGGTATTGTGCCTCGAATTAAGCGTTTTACGGTGGTGGGGATTTTTCAGGCTGGAATGCATGAATATGATAGTGGATTGGCGATTATCCATATTGAGGATGCTAAAAAAGTTTTTAAATACGGGCATGCTGTTGGTGCGTTACAACTAAAACTGGATGATATGTTTTTGGTAGGTAGAGTGAAGCAGCAGTTAGCCAATGTGGCACAAAAAACATTGTATTTACGCGACTGGACTCAGCAACATGCCAATTTTTTTAGAGCCATTGAAATGGAAAAACGCATGATGTTTATTGTATTGGCCCTAATTATTATGGTGGCAACGTTTAATATTGTTTCTACTATGGTTATGGTGGTAACAGACAAGCAGGGAGACATTGCCGTTTTGCGAACGATTGGGGCTTCTCCTGCCAGTATTCAACTTGTTTTTATTATTCAAGGGTTGATAATCGGAGCTTTAGGCTCTTTGTTGGGGCTTATTGGTGGCTTGAGCTTGGCTTTTAATATTGATGTGATTATTCCATTTATTGAAACCCTGTTAGGCATTGAGTTCTTTCCTGCTGATGTGTATTACATTAGCCGGGTACCGTCTAAGGTAGAGTGGAGTGATGTGTGGTCGGTGACCGGTTTAGCGTTTGTCTTGACCCTGTTGGCAACGTTGTATCCAGCCCGAAAAGCGGCCAAAATTCAACCAGCAGAGGCATTGCGTTATGAGTAAACCTGAACGGGATTTGCTGAGTCACACCAGCGTGACTACGGTATTAGAGGCAAACAATTTATCAAAACGTTTTCAAGAAGCAGGGGTCGAAACCACGGTCTTTACTGCGGTGGATTTGGCAGTCAAATCAGGTGAAAAACTGGCTATTATTGGTGCTTCAGGGTCTGGAAAAAGTACATTGTTGCACCTTTTGGCAGGGCTGGATACGCCTGACAGTGGCGAAGTGCTTTTAAATGGGTGCGCCTTTTCCAGTGAAAAAGATGGGGTAAGGGGTAAGTTGCGTAACCAGTTTATGGGGTTTGTGTATCAATTTCATCACCTGTTGCCTGAATTAACCGCGTTGGAGAATGTGATGATGCCTTTAAGAGTTAGGCGCATGTCTGCTCAAAAGGCACAGCAAAAATCGGAACACTTGTTAACGCGCGTGGGGTTGGGGCACCGTATGCATCATAAGCCTACTGAGCTATCAGGTGGGGAGCGCCAGCGGGTAGCGATTGCACGTGCTTTAATTACCGAACCCAAATGCTTGTTAGCTGATGAGCCAACAGGTAATCTTGATCACCGTTCTGCAGATCAGGTGTTTGAGTTATTGTTGGAACTGAATCAAGAGTTTAATACTGCTTTGGTGATTGTGACGCATGATTTGGCGTTAGCCAATAAGATGGATCGACAATTGTGTTTACTTGATGGCAGAGTTCAAAGTGCCCATATTGAGTCTTTTTTGTGACAGTATGATTAGATAAGGAAATCCATTTGTGTTATCTCTACAAAACTTGTCGGTAAGAGCGGGCACTAAATTGCTGTTTCAAAAGGTGAATTTAAATATTCATCCAGGAAAAAAAGTAGGGCTGATTGGTCAAAATGGTGCGGGTAAAACCACGTTGTTTAAAGCCATTTTAGGTGAGGTTCCAATCGATGAAGGAGAGGTGTCGATTCCTTCGAACTGGTTAATTGGGAGTGTTGAACAGGAGGTATCGCAACAAAACTTGAATGCTTTGGATTATGTCTGTTTTGGGGATACTAAATACGCTGAATCTCATGCTTTAATTGCAGCATCAGAAAAATCACAGGATCATGAAACTTTGGTTCAGGCTTACGATCTTTTGGATAAAATTGATGGGTTTTCTGTTCCAAATAATGCTCGCCAATTATTGTATGGACTGGGGTTTGAATCTTCTGATTTTGAAAAGAAACTTTCTGAATTTTCAGGGGGTTGGCAGGTTCGTTTAAAGTTGGCCAGAGCTCTGATGCAACGTTCGGATTTACTGTTGCTGGACGAGCCCACCAACCATTTGGACATTGAAGCTGTGGCCTGGTTAATTCAATGGCTCAAGTCATACCGTGGTGCTGTATTAATTATTTCACATGATCGAGACTTTTTAGATCAGGTTGCGCAGGGCATCGCACATATTGTTCATCAAAAAATTACATTTTATTCAGGTAATTTTGCTTCGTTTGAATGCCAGCGTAATGAGCAGTTAATGCAGCAACAAGCGTTACACGAAAAACAAAAGCAACAGATGCAACATCTTAAAGGGTTTATTGAGCGTTTTAAGGCTAAAGCCAGCAAAGCCAAGCAGGCTCAAAGTCGAGTAAAAGCGTTAGAACGTATGGAGGACGTGGCTGCCGTGCAAGCCAGTAATCCGTTTACTTTTCAATTTTCTCCCCCCCTGCATCAACCTGATCCAGTACTAATTTTAAAAGAGGTGGATTTTTCATACCACGATCATACGATTTTAACCTCGGTTAATTTAACCTTAAGAGCGGGGGATCGTATTGGGCTGGTCGGTGGAAATGGGTCGGGTAAATCAACTTTAATTAAACTATTGGTAGGAGAGCTTGCGCCTAAAAATGGTCAGGTTCAAATCAGCCGGGGCATAAAGTTTGGCTATTTTGCTCAACATCAACTTGAATCATTAATGTATGAAAAAAGCCCTTTACAGCATTTGTTAAGCTTGTCAGAACCACCAAGTGATCAGGAGGCGCGTAATTTTTTAGGGCGCTTTGGGTTTTCAAATGAGCAGTGTTTGGACTCAATTCAGCACTTTTCAGGGGGAGAGAAAGCGCGTTTGGCTCTGGCGCTTATTGTATATCAAAAACCCAATTTGATTATTTTGGATGAACCCACTAACCATTTGGATATGGATACGCGAGATGCGTTGGATTTGGCCTTGCAAGAGTTTGATGGGGCATTGATTATCGTGACGCATGATAAACATTTATTGGCGAGTATTGCCGACCAATACTGGTGGGTTCATAACAGTGACGTTTCTTGTTTTATGGGCGATTTGGATGCTTATTTACAAGTGAGACTTAAAAAATTAAAAGAACAGGCCTCGGAGGCTATCCCCTCTAAAGAGAGGCAAACTAAAAAGCAGGCTCGACAAGCCAGTGCACAACAAAGAAAACAGATGGAGGCTCGTTTAAAGCCAATTAATCAGGCCATTAAAAAGGTTGAACGGGAGTTAGAGGCATTGCAGTCTGAACAGAGAAACCATCATCGAATGATGGAAGACGCTTCTCTTTATGAAGCAAAGAATAAAGCCGTTTTGGCAAAGTGTTTAAAAGAACAGGCGGTGTGCGAACAAAAGATTGAATTGTATGAAATGGAGTGGTTGGAACTGCAAGAAGCGTTGGAAGCCGAGCGTAAAGTGTAAATGATCTGTTTCGTTTTTTGAATGAAGTCATTGATTGATAAAACCATGAAAAGGCTGAATTGGGATTTAACCAGAGCTTCCTACCCTCCTTGGCTCTAACTTGGTTTTTATTGGAAATAGGGGGGGGGAAGAATTTTTTATTTAAATGCTTGGCCGTGTTTCATTCCGAGTTTGCGTAAAATTCTAACCATTGGGCAAAAACCCGTTAAACCGGCAAATAAGAGACTGGCACCAATAAATGCCGTTAAATATACCCAAGCAGTTGTGTGGTAGATGGTTAAGATTGAGCCTAGTAAAACCAGCGAGCCTGATATAAGTAAAATAATTTTTTCAATGGGCATGCGTTATTCCTTAAAACAAAGAGGATTGTGGTGCACAATTTTAACATTGTTCTGAGGTTGTATTTATTATTTCAAACATATAGATTGTTTTTCTTTTATTTTTAGCCTGAACTCAGTATAATTCTGAACCTAAAATTTTAGTTAAGTTACCTTTTAGCTAAATCTAATAAATTCTTGAGGCCTTTGTACGAGAAGGGCATGACAAACGAACAGGCGTAACTTCTTCGTGAGGGTATGGACGTTTTACTGGTTGGGATAAAAACGATGGGGAATAGCGAGTTATTGGGCTATTCACAAGGTTTTTTATGAAAACCAGATCCGCTTTCTTCTTTTCTTGTTCATGTCTTTCATGTCTTTTTTGTACACGGGTCTCTTTTTACTTACAAATAAACTTTGAGATTTAAACATGCAAGTAACTGTAGAAAAACCAGAACAAGGCCTTGAGCACAAAATGACCGTCACGTTTCCATCAGGAGACTTGAATTCAAGTGTTGATAAACGCTTAAACGAGATTCGTCGTACGGTTAAAATGGATGGTTTTCGTCCAGGAAAAGTGCCGTTAAAATTGGTTAAAGAGCGTCATGGTGGGCAAGTTAAACAAGAAGTAATGGGTGACGTATTACAAAAAGCCTTTTATGACGCAGTGGATCAAGAAGGGTTAAATGTTGCTGGTTTTCCTATGTTTGAAGACTTAAATGATGCAGACGGTGAAGTTAAATTTACAGCACGTTTTGAAGTGTATCCAGACATTACTTTGCCGGATTTTAGCAAAATTGAAATTGAATCCATTAAGGCGGAAGTAACGGATAAAGACGTTCAAAACATGATTACGCGTTTACGTGAGCAACGTATGGCCTGGAAACCAGCCAATGGTAATAAAAAAGCCAAGATGGGTGAGCAAGTGATGATTGATTTTGTTGGTAAAATCGATGGTGAATTATTTGATGGTGGTTCTGCGGAAAATGCTCCTTTAGAACTGGGCTCAGGCCGAATGATTCCAGGTTTTGAAGATCAGATAGTGGGTATGAAGAAAGGGGAGGAGAAGGTCATTGAAGTGACTTTTCCAGAAGATTATCACGCGGAGAATCTAAAAGGAAAAACCGCCACTTTTGATATTACGGTTCATTCGGTAATGACGAAAGTATTGCCTGAAATTGACGAAGAGTTTGTGGCATCATTTGGGGTTGAGGATGGAACGGAAGCTTCTTTAACCAAAGAAATTAAAGCCAGTATGGAAAAAGAACTTGAGCGTGCAGTTGAAAATAAAAATCGTGCGGCGGTTTTAGAGGCTTTGCAAGAAGCTGTGGAGGTGGCATTACCAAAAGCACTGGTTGAGCAGGAAGCAAAAACCCTGATGAATCGCGCCAAGCAAAACTTGCAACAACAAGGGATGAATGTTGATGATATTCCCATGGGCATTGAACAATTTGAAGAGGAAGCGCAAAATCGTGTTAAATTGGGCTTGGTGCTAGGGGATATTATTAAAGCAAATAATATTGAAGCCAGCGACGATGATGTGAATGCCTATATTGCAGATCAGGCATCTTCTTATGAAGACCCTTCCGAAGTGATTGATTGGTATGCAAAAAGTCCTGGAGCAACAAGTGAAGTTCGTGCTATTTTAGTTGAAAATAAAGTGGCCGCTCATATTTTGTCAGAAGCAAAAGTAACGGAAGTATCGAAAAAGTTTGATGAGGTGATTACTCCTGCGACTTAATTGTTGATTTTTGAATAACTCTCGTTTGTTTAGGGTTTTAAAAAAGTTTTGATAAAACTTAATTTCTAACGAAAAATGTTTCATTTGTTGTTAGAGTTAAGTTTTTTTTTTGCGTGAGAATAACTCCGTGTAAAATGTACCTGTAAAGTAACCTTTGTATGAGTGGTTGGGTTATGACAGATAATTTAAATTAGGATGAAATAAAGAGTATGGATAATATGATTCACAATGCCTTAGTGCCAATGGTGATTGAACAAACAAGCCGTGGTGAACGTTCTTATGACATTTACTCAAGATTGTTAAAAGAGCGTGTTATTTTTTTGGTAGGTCAGGTTGAAGATCATATGGCGAACTTAATTGTAGCTCAAATGCTTTTTTTAGAATCTGAAAACCCTGATAAAGACATTCATTTATACATTAACTCACCAGGAGGAAGTGTCACAGCGGGTATGGCTATTTATGACACCATGCGTTTTATTAAACCGAATGTAAGTACAATGTGTATTGGACAGGCGGCAAGCATGGGGTCGTTTTTATTGTCAGCGGGTGAAAAAGGCAAGCGTTTTGCCCTGCCTAATTCAAGAGTGATGATTCACCAGCCACTTGGTGGCTTTCAAGGGCAAGCAAGTGATATTCAAATTCATGCGCAAGAAATTATGCAAATTAAGGGTCGTTTAAATAAGGCGTTGGCAGAGCATACTGGACAGACGCTAAAAACCATCGAAAGGGATACGGATCGTGATAACTTTATGAGCGCACAGGAAGCGTGTGATTATGGGTTAATTGATACCGTTTTAAAAAATAGATAGAGGGTAAAGTAATGAGTGACGAATCGTTAGACTGCTCATTTTGTGGCAAAGACCAGGACGAGGTAAGAAAACTAATTGCAGGCCCATCTGTTTATATTTGTGATGAATGTGTCGAGCTGTGTAACGACATTTTACGTGAAGAGTTCGGGGAAGAAGAAAGGAGTTCGTTTGAACTCGAAAGTCTGCCAACGCCACATGAAATTAATGCCATTTTAGATGACTATGTGATTGGACAGCAGCGTTCTAAAAAAGTATTGTCCGTTGCGGTGTATAACCATTATAAGCGTTTACAACAGGCGCATGTTAAAGACGATGTTGAGTTAACCAAAAGTAATATTTTGTTGATTGGGCCAACGGGTTCAGGAAAAACCTTGCTGGCACAAACACTGGCGCGATTACTGGATGTGCCGTTTGCCATTGCCGATGCAACCACGTTAACCGAAGCGGGTTATGTTGGTGAAGACGTTGAAAGCATTGTTTTAAAGCTGTTACAACGTTGTGACAATGACCCAGAAAAAGCAGAGCGTGGCATTATTTATATTGATGAAATTGATAAAATTACCCGTAAGTCGGAGAACCCGTCTATTACACGCGATGTGTCAGGTGAAGGTGTTCAGCAAGCTCTTTTGAAATTGATTGAAGGGACGGTGGCATCTGTTCCTCCACAGGGAGGGCGTAAACACCCTAATCAAGATATGATTCAGGTCGATACGTCTAAAATTTTGTTTGTTGTGGGCGGGGCTTTTGAAGGATTGGATCGAATTATTGATCAGCGTATTGAAACCAATGTTGGAATTGGGTTTTCTGCGGAAGTAAAAGGGGAGGATAATAAATTGTCTATTTCTGAAAAATTTCAGAAAATAGAACCAGAAGATTTGATTAAATTTGGATTGATACCTGAGTTTGTTGGGCGTTTACCAATGGTAGCCGCTTTGGAAGAGTTGGACGAAGCAGCTCTGATTCAAATTTTAACCGAACCTAAGAATGCGTTAGTGAAGCAGTTTCAGAAGATGTTTGAGTTGGAAGGGGTGGAACTTCAATTTAGAAAGGATGCCTTGTCTGAAATTGCCAGATTAGCGATTGAACGTAAAACCGGTGCGCGTGGGTTGCGTTCTATTTTGGAACAATTGTTGTTAGATTCCATGTACGATCTACCCAGCTTGAAAAATGTTGAAAAGGTCGTTATTAATCGAGCAGTGGTTCAAGGGAAAAAATCTCCTTTGCTAGTGTATCAAGAAGAGAGTAAGTCGAAAAAGGCTTAAGGAAGCGATTTAATCAGAGGTTCCTTAATCATCCTCTTAGGATATATTGAAAACCCAGCGAGTCTGGGTTTTTTTAAAAACAAAATTTATAAGTGACTGTTCTGCTTATCCCTTTAGAAGGTGGGGTTGTCTGGACAGTGATTCGATTACATGGCGTTGTTGTATTTATAACCACTGGTTGTGTGGTTGCCAAAATTTCTTAATTGGGGATAGAGATGGATATGAGTCAAGTGAGTATTAAAATGAATGTACTGGTGCTTCCATTAAGAGATGTTGTGGTGTTTCCAGGTAATGTTATGCCTTTGTTTGTGGGACGAGAAAAGTCAATTCATACCTTAAATGAAGCAATGAAGGGGAATAAGCAAGTTTTTTTAGTGACTCAAAAAAACGCTGAGCAAGATTTGCCATTGTTAGAAGGGTTGTATGATGTTGGTACAATGGCCAATATTTTACAGCTACTTAAACTGCCTGATGGTACCGTGAAAGTTTTGGTTGAAGGTGTGCAGCGATTTAAACTTTTAAGCTTAAATCATGATGAGCCTGTTTTATTAGGTGATATTCAAGAAATTTTATCAGTAGAAGAAGATGAGTTGGACATTCAGGCATTGATTCGAACATTGCGTACCCGGTTTGCTGTCTTTGCTCAATTAAAGAAAAAAATTCCATCAGAAGTTAAAAACTCGGTTCAAAAAGAAGAAAACCCTGACCGGTTGGTTGATTTGATTTCGGCGAATGTAAAATTAAATGTCAGTGACAAGCAGGCGTTGCTGGAGATTACCTCCATCAGTGAGCGTTTAGAGCGTATGTTGGCAATGGTTGAAACGGAACTGGAGCTGTTAGAATCGGAACAGCGTATTACCACACGCGTTAAAAAACAGATGGATAAAACACAACGTGATTACTATCTAAATGAAAAAATTAAGGCCATTCACAGTGAGTTGGCGGGTGGTGATGATGCGGCGGTGAATGAGTTTGATCAAATTGCACAGCGAATTAAAGAGAGGGGGTTGAGTAAACAGGCAGTAGAAAAAGCGGAAGCAGAGTTAAAAAAATTAAAAATGATGCCTGCACAATCTTCAGAAGCGACCGTTGTGCGTAATTATTTAGACTGGCTTTTAGATATTCCTTGGAAAAAAACCACCCGAATTTCCAAAGACTTAAATAAAAGTCAGGCGTATTTGGATGCACGCCATTATGGGTTGGATGAAGTAAAAGAGCGCATTATTGAATACCTTGCTGTGCAAAAACGTGTTCGTAAAATGAAAGGCTCTATTTTGTGTCTGGTTGGCCCGCCAGGTGTGGGAAAAACTTCTTTGGCACGTTCTATTGCCGAGGCGACCAACCGTAAATATGTACGCATGTCTTTAGGTGGGGTGCGAGATGAAGCCGAGATTCGTGGGCATCGTAAAACCTATATTGGTGCCTTACCCGGTAAAATTATTCAAAAAATGCAAACAGCAGGCACTAAAAATCCGTTATTTTTATTGGATGAAATCGATAAAATGTCGAGTGATATGCGAGGTGATCCCGCTTCTGCGCTACTTGAAGTGCTGGATCCAGAGCAGAATGCAACCTTTAATGATCATTATCTGGAAGTGGATTATGATTTATCTGATGTGATGTTTGTGGCGACGTCTAATTCAATGGATATTCCTGAAGCGTTACTGGACCGAATGGAGGTGATTAATTTATCGGGTTACACTGAGCCTGAAAAATTTAATATTGCTCAAAAACACCTGTTACCTAAAGCCGAAAAAGATCACGGCTTAAAGAAAGGGGAGTTGAGTATTTCCAAAGAGGCCATTCAGAAAATTATACAGTGCTATACTCGAGAAGCAGGAGTGCGTCTTTTGGCAAGAGAGTTGGCTAAAATTTGTCGAAAAGCCGTTAAAAAACTGGTAACCAATGAGGTTAAAGATTGTATTACCGTCACTCCTGATGAGCTGGAAGAGTATTTAGGTGTTGCACGGTACCGTATTGGTCTGGCGGATAAAGAAAACCGTATTGGGCAAGTATCTGGTCTGGCCTGGACACGTGTAGGTGGCGATTTATTAAGAATTGAGGCTACAGCTATGCCTGGAAAGGGAAAACTGTCCAGTACGGGGCAACTTGGTAGCGTAATGCAGGAATCGGTTCAAACAGCTATGAGTGTTATTCGAAGTCGTTCGGAGGCATTAGGGTTAGATCGTGATTTTTATGAAGAGTTTGACTTGCATTTGCATTTTCCAGAAGGGGCGATAAAAAAAGATGGTCCCAGTGCCGGAATCGCCATTTGTACGGCAATTACATCTGTTTTAACCAATATCCCCGTGTGTGCCGATGTGGCCATGACGGGGGAAATTACCTTAAGAGGCGAAGTGCTGCCTATTGGGGGGTTAAAAGAGAAGTTATTGGCAGCATTACGTGGCGGGATTAAGATGGTTCTGATTCCTGTTGATAATGTACGAGATTTAGCTGATGTACCAGAGGATGTGAAGTCACAACTGGATATTCGCCCTGTTCAGTGGGTAGATGAGGTGTTGGAGTTGGCATTGACCAAACAGCCTAAGCCTTTAGATAAAGCGGTTGAAAAAGTGGTATTTAAATCCCCTGATTCTAAAAAAGAGACTGAAAATAAAACAAATCACCATTAAATTGACAATTATTTGCCTTAAATTCGTTTTTTTCTTGACACTGTCTAGGGTTGGTTGCTATAAATGCTAAGGCCAAATTGTGGTGACAAGAAAATTAACTGGTCAAACACGAGATTATTAATACTTTACGGAGAACATAATGAACAAGTCTGAGTTAGTGAGTGCAATTGCAGAAGGTGCAGGTTTAACAAAAGCGGATGCCGCTAAAGCATTGGACGCGACCGTTTCTGCTATTACGGGTGCAATGAGCAAAGGCGATTCTGTTGCCATTATTGGTTTTGGTACATTTAAAGTAGGTGATCGTGCTGCTCGCACTGGTCGCAATCCTCAAACAGGTGCAGAAATGCAAATTCCAGCCGCTAAAGTTCCTAAATTTACAGCGGGTAAAGCCCTTAAAGAAGCGGTGAACTAAGTCATTTTAAAAAAAATGAGAAAACTTCATTTTTTAGATTGACAACCTCTCTCATCGCTCTATAATACGCCACATCAATTAAGCACAGACACTTTGAAAGCAGGCTTGAACCGCTTGTCAGAGTGGCTTGATTGGGTGATTAGCTCAGTTGGGAGAGCATCGCCCTTACAAGGCGAGGGTCACTGGTTCGAGCCCAGTATCACCCACCACGGAGCGGTAGTTCAGCTGGTTAGAATGCTTGCCTGTCACGCAGGAGGTCGCGGGTTCGAATCCCGTCCGCTCCGCCATATTTTATAAAGCACGCTTAGGCGGGCTTTTTTATTGCAAATAGACATGACTTTTTTCAGGATTGTTCGTCTCTTATTTTGTAATAACAGTTGTCACGATATTGAATTTTTTCTTTTCAGAAGGCTAGGTGTCGTGACTGAAAATTCTAATGCCATTTATCATGATATTAGAAAATCCCAGGGTGATTAGCTCAGTTGGGAGAGCATCGCCCTTACAAGGCGAGGGTCACTGGTTCGAGCCCAGTATCACCCACCATACAATTAGGAGCGGTAGTTCAGCTGGTTAGAATGCTTGCCTGTCACGCAGGAGGTCGCGGGTTCGAATCCCGTCCGCTCCGCCATTATTGTGAAGCCACTATGATTTTGTCATAGTGGCTTTTTTGTTTTATGGTTGCGCTTTGTGTTTCTCTGTGCTTCGATTAAACACTGTAACGGAAGGGTAGCAGAAGAGGTGGATACAAACAAACCATATCATTTATTTAATGTGGTTTGTTTGTATTGTTGTATTTTAATCAGTGCTTTTCTAGGTTGAAGCTGTAATATTGTAACCACCATCCACATAAGTGATTTCACCAGTCACCCCCGAAGCGAGGTCTGAGCAAAGGAAGGCGGCCGTATTGCCAACTTCTTCAATCGTGACATTACGGCGTAACGGGGTGGCATCGGCCGCTTTGTCCAGCATGGTTCTAAAGTTTTTAATGCCTGCGGCGGCGAGTGTGCGAATCGGGCCAGCTGAAACGGCATTGACGCGAATACCATCTTGCCCTAGGTCGGCAGCTAAATAACGTACTGTCGCTTCTAAAGAAGCTTTGGCAACACCCATGACATTGTAATTTGGAACAGCGCGTTCTGCACCTAAGTAGGAGAGCGTTAAAACAGAGCCTTTTTTGGCTTTTAGCATTTCATAAGCGGCTTTGGTGCAGGCGGTTAAGCTGTAAGCACTGATGTCATGCGCGATGGCAAACCCTTCACGTGTTGAGGCATCAATCATACGACCTTCAAGCTCTTCGCGAGGGGCGAAGGCAACAGAGTGTACCAGTATGTCTAATCCTTCGGTCCACAGGGAGCCAAGCTCTGAAAATGTTTGTTTGATTTCGGTATCACTGGCGACATCAAGTGGTAAAACAATAGACGAACCCAGTTCGCTTGCCACTTTTTCAACACGGCTTTTTAGTTTTTCATTTTGATAGGTCAGGGCAATTTCTGCGCCTTGTGCATGCATTTGTTTAGCAATACCATATGCAATGGATTTATTGTTTGCGACTCCAATAATTAATGCTTTTTTTCCTGTTAGAAATCCCATATTCTCTCTCCAAGCGGTTTGTGCCTATAAATTGGCCTGTAAATTACATCTAATTTGGTTCAAAATAACGTATGATGTGTTATAAATTTAGAGGCATTATAACCGTTAAATCCTGTGTGATATAGGCAAAACCTTAAAGGAATTTATTTGTTAATGGCAAATCATTTTAACAATTTACCTGCTCGTAAAAACCGTTTAAGCATTGTTTGGCCTTTATGGCCCTTTTTTTTGATGTTTTTGTTTGGTTATCTCTCTTCTGCTGTTGCCAGCAACTGGAACAGCCCATACCGCTCTGAACAAGTGGCTTCGCCCACCCTGTTTAATGCTTTTAGTCAATCTCCTAAACATTTAGATCCTGTTATTTCATATAACTCGAATGAGTGGGCGATTTTAAGCCAAGTGTATGAGCCACCATTACAGTACCATTATTTAAAGCGCCCCTATGCACTGGAACCTTTAACGCTTGATAAAATGCCTGAAATTCGGTATTTGGATAACACCCGTCAAGTGGTTTCGGCAGACAGTAAGGCGCTGGCATTTACAGAGTATGTTTTTACCTTAAAGCAGGGGATTCAGTTTCAGCCTCATCCAGCATTTTCAAAAGACGAAAAGGGGGCGTTTTTATATCACAACTTAACAGAACAGGAGGTTGATGGAATTGACTCTGTTATGGACTTTAAATCGTTAGCAACGCGTGAGTTACAAGCTCAAGATTATGTGTATGCCATTAAGCGTATGGCACTAAGGCAAAATCATTCGCCTGTTTTAGATTCGATGATTCCATATATTGATGGGTTGGAGGCGTATTCAAAATCGATGTCTGAACGTTTAAAAACGGAATTAAAAACTCAAAAGGCATCAGCTAAAACTTATTTTTTTGATTTAAATCAATTTGATATAGATGGCGTACAAGTCATTGATCGGTATCGCTATAAAATTGTGGTTAAAGGAAAGTACCCCCAGTTTTTATATTGGTTGACCATGAATTTTTTTGCCCCGATTCCTTGGGAGGCGGAAGCGTTTTATAAACAACGTGTTTTGGTTGAAAAAAACATTACTTTGGATACCTCACCCGTAGGAACGGGTGCGTATTATTTGATCGAAAATAATCCAAATAAACGCATGAGGTTGTTGGTCAACCCAAATTATCGGGTTGAGTATTATCCTGAGGATGGGTTGGTTGAAGGCGCCGATCCTTCGTTATTACTGGATGCGGGCAAGCCATTACCTTTTATAAAAGAGGTGGTGTATTCGCTTGAAAAAGAGAGTGTTCCTTTGTGGAATAAGTTTTTGCAAGGGTATTACGATGCATCTGGGGTGAGTTCTGATAGCTTTGATCAAGCCGTTGCGGTTTCCAGTACGGGCAATTTGAGCCTAACCCCTGAAATGCAGAAAAAAGGCATTCAGTTTTTAAATATTGTGCAACCAACGGTTATGTATTTTGCTTTTAATATGGCTGATCCTATTGTGGGTGGCTACAGTGAAAAACAGCAGAAATTGCGTCAGGCTCTGAGCATTGCTCTTCATTTTGAAGAGTATATTTCTATTTTTTTGAATGGGCGTGGTGAGGTCGCACAAGGTCCTATTCCTCCAGGTATTTTTGGATATCAGGAGGGGAAAGCGGGTTTAAATCCGGTGGTTTATGACTGGAAAGAGGGACGTTTGCAACGTAAATCGATTGAGGTTGCAAAGCAGTTGTTAGCGCAAGCGGGTTACCCAAATGGCATTGGTTCAGATGGCAAGCCTCTTACATTACATTATGATACAGCTGCAACCGGCCCTGATAGTCAGTCGATGTTAAATTGGTATCGTAAACAGTTTGCACAGCTAGGGGTTGAACTGGTTATTCGTGCGACAGATTATAATCGTTTTCAAGACAAGGTTCGTAAAGCTAAAGTGCAACTGTTTTCATGGGGATGGAATGCGGACTATCCAGATCCTGAAAACTTTTTATTTTTACTTTATGGTGCCAATGCAACGATTAACACGAATGGTTCGGGAATCAATGGTGCGAATTATGATAACCCTGAGTTTAATGCCTTGTTTCAACAAATGAAAACGATGGAAAACACCCCTGAGCGTTTGGAGATCATTCAAAAAATGTTAAGTATTGCACAACAGGATGCACCGTGGGCATGGGGGTATTATCCTAAGTCGCTTTCGCTGTATCACAGTTGGTTGCATAATGTTTGGCCTAACCCACTTGCAAACAATACCATTAAATACCGTCGGATTGATGCAAAAGAGCGTGCCGAAAAACAAGCTCAATGGAATGTACCGGCTATTTGGCCATTTATTGTTGTGGGGTTGATTGTGTTATTGAGCTTTTACCCATTGTGGAAAGCGTATCGGCGACGTCAAGAAGCTGTTGTAACCGCTCAGAAAGAGGGTTTTGAAAATCGTTCTTATCAAGGAAAATTTTAGCGCTTATGTTTGCTTATATTGTAAAACGCTTTTTATTGGCCGTGCCCATTTTAATTGGGGTGAATTTTATTACGTTTGCCTTGTTTTTTATGGTAAATACGCCAGATGATATGGCGCGTGCCCAGTTGGGTGCCAAACAAACCACGCCAGAGATGATTCAATCCTGGAAAGTGGAAAATGGCTATGATAAGCCACTGTTTTTTAACTGGGAAGCATCTGGTCTGGATGCGATACAACAAACGTTGTTTGTGCAAGAGTCATTAAAATTATTTGCATTTGATTTTGGGCAATCCGATTCTGGTCGCCAAATATCCGCTGACATTCAAGAGCGTATGGGGCCTAGCTTATCCATTGCCTTGCCTACTTTTGTGATTGGTCTGGTCACAAATATTGCTCTGGCATTGCTTATTGTCCTGTTTAGAGGGTCTGCGCTGGATACAGCGACGATGATGGTGGCGGTGGCGATTATGTCCATTTCAGGGCTGTTTTACATTATTGCTGGCCAAGTGTTGTTTAGTAAAATTTGGCATTGGGTGCCTATTTCGGGATACACCGGAGGGTGGGAAGGAATTAAGTTTTTAATTTTACCTATTTTAATTGGGGTCTTTGCGGGTATTGGTGCAGGGGTTCGCTGGTATCGCAGTATCTTTTTGGAAGAAATGGGGAAGGACTATGTACGAACCGCAAAAGCCAAAGGGTTGTCTGATATTAAGGTATTGTTCGGGCATGTCTTGCATAATGGTATGTTGCCAATTTTAACGGGCGTGGTGGTGATCATTCCCACTTTATTTATGGGCAGCCTGATTATGGAATCTTTTTTTGGCATTCCAGGTTTGGGAAGCTATACCATTGATGCCATTAATGCTCAGGACTTTGGTATTGTAAAAGCGATGGTTTTTTTAGGGTCGGTGTTATATATATTGGGATTAATTTTAACAGACATTTCGTATACTTTTTTTGATCCAAGAGTGAAGCTATCATGAGTTTTGTATGGTTATGGACAGACATGTTGGTTTGGGTATTAATGTTGGCTTTAATAGGAGCCATTCGCTCAATTCGCCGTTCTGAACAGTCCCGAAAACAGTGGTTTCAGATATTAAAATCTCCAATTGCAATGTCAGCGGCCATTGTATTAAGTTTTTATTTGTTACTTGCTCTGCTGGATTCGGTGCATTTTCAGTTTACCCCAACGCAATCAACCGCTTCTGTTGAAGCAAGCAGTGCGCCTGTGCATAATCAAGGCGTGTTAAGTGTTTTAGATTTATTATTACAACACCTTAGAGATCAAACCGAACGAACGTATTCGGCTCCATTTGCAACGCATGAATACAGTACGTCACTCAGTTATGATGAGGCAGGAGAGGTTTCACAAGTATACCGTCCGTTACAATTTGGAGGCCAACACTTGAAGGAAGGGCGTTCAGTACTGGATGATGTCATGGTAAAAACGGCACTGCCTTTTTTGTTTAGTTGTTTATTAATTGCGATTATTTTTATTATTCACTTAAGTTGGGGGTTTATTCAAACGCGCGGAAACTACATTGACTATTATGAAAACCAACCCGATCCTGAAAACGAATTGCCTTGGGGAGCGGCTTACCTTACATTGTTTTTGTTGTTTTTTCTGTTCAGCTGGTTCTATTATTTAAGTCAGTTTTATCATGTTCTTGGCACTGATAAGGTTGGACAAGATGTTTTGTATCAAGCAGTGAAAAGCATACGAACGGGGGTTTTGATTGGCTTATTAACCACATTGGTTATGTTGCCACTGGCTTTGATTTTAGGTATTAGTGCAGGGTACTTTAAAGGTTGGGTTGATGATGTGATTCAGTATTTGTATACCACTTTAAATTCCATTCCGGGCGTGCTACTGATTGCTGCCGCTGTTCTGGTTATGCAGGTTATGATGAGTAATCACAGTGACTGGTTTGGCACGACCGAAGAGCGTGCGGATTTGCGTTTATTGTTTTTAATTTTAATTTTAGGGTTAACCAGTTGGACCGGTTTGTGTCGTTTATTACGTGCCGAGACGTTAAAAATCAGCCAAGTTGAATATGTTAATGCAGCCAAGTCATTTGGGTTAGGGCCATTTAAAATTATTAAAAACCACATTACCCCAAACTTAATGCATTTAGTCTTAATTGCTTTAGTTCTGGATTTTAGTGCGTTGGTTTTAGCGGAAGCTGTTCTGACTTACGTTGGCGTAGGGGTTGATCCAACCACTTCCAGTTGGGGAAATATGATTAATCAGGCTCGACTTGAAATGGCACGTGAACCGATGGTTTGGTGGTCATTGTTTTCAGCGTTTGCCTTTATGTTTACACTGGTATTGGCCGCGAATCTCTTTTCAGATCGAGTGCAAACGGTTTTAGATCCAAGACGAAAGAATTAAATAAGAAAAGATAAGACACATTATGATGGAACAAAAAGCCACAACCGTATTGAGCGTTCAAAACTTAACAATATTAGTGAATGAAACCTCGCTTATTCATAATATTAGTTTCTCTATAGGGGGGGGAGAAATTTTTGCGCTGGTAGGTGAATCGGGTAGTGGTAAATCATTAACTTCGTTGGCTATTATGCGTTTATTGCCGGAAGCATTGCATGTGCACTCTGGTTCGGTGATCTTAAATCAAGACGATTTATTTCAATTGCCCGAATATCAAATGCAAAAAATACGGGGAAAAAAAGTCGCCATGATTTTTCAAGAACCGATGACCTCACTTAATCCTGTAATGAAAGTAGGGGAGCAAGTGGCTGAGGTATTGAGGTTGCATTTGAATTTACGAAACAAAGCAGCCAGACAAAAGGTAATTTCTTTGTTTGAAGAAGTGGGTATTCCCAAGGCTGTTGAACGGTATGACTGGTATCCGCACCAGCTTTCAGGTGGGCAAAAACAACGAGTAATGATTGCTATGGCACTGGCTTGTGAACCCGACTTGCTTATTGCTGATGAACCAACTACCGCTCTGGATGTAACCATTCAGGCGCAAGTGTTGCAACTTTTAAAACGCATTCGGGATCAGAGAGGATTGTCCATTTTATTTATTACTCACGACATGGGTGTGGTTAATGAAATGGCCGATTATGTTGCCGTAATGAAACAGGGTGAAATTGTAGAGCAGGCCGAAAAAGTTGAGTTTTTTCGTAATCCAACCCACCCATACACTCAACAGTTATTGTCTGATGCGATTCCCAATCATACCTTTAAGGCTAAAGTTGAATCACAGACTTTGTTGCAACTCAATGATTTAAAAGTTCATTTTCCAATTAAAAAAGGATTGTTTCAACGGACTGTTGACCATGTTAAAGCCGTGGATGGCGTCTCATTACAGATTAAAAAAGGGCAAACATTGGCTTTGGTTGGGGAGTCCGGAAGTGGTAAAAGTACAATTGGGCAAGCAATTTTAAAGCTGGTTGACAGCACATCAGGCTCGGTTAAATTTTTCCCCCCCCCTTCTGCTGTTTCTGAAATGGAAGGAGTCAGTTCTACAACCCCTGTTGATTTTACACGCATCACCGAAAAGCAGATGAAACCTTTTCGCAAGCAAGTGCAAGTCATTTTTCAAGATCCCTTTTCTGCTCTTAACCCTCGCATGACCATTGCAGAAATTATTCGGGAAGGGATGGTGAGTTTACAAGTTGGCCCAAGCAGTAAAGCAGAACAAGACCTGCGCATTGAATTGCTGTTAACTCAAGTTGGTTTGCTTGTCGAGCATAAAGATCGCTATCCACATGAATTTTCAGGTGGGCAACGCCAACGAATTGGAATTGCAAGAGCTTTGGCTGTCGAGCCTGAACTGATTATTTGTGATGAACCTACCAGCGCATTAGATGTGACCGTTAGAGCGCAGGTTTTAAAATTGCTTGAAGATTTGCAACAAACGTATCAACTTTCATTTTTATTTATTACTCACGACCTCTCTATTATTCCTGCCATTGCACATGAAGTTGCTGTCATGAAAGAAGGGATTATTGTCGAGCAGGGTGAAGTAGAGCAAATTATGAACCGCCCTAACCACCCTTATACTAAAGCACTATTAAATTCTGCACCTAAATTGTTTGTCGCAGAGGTGTGATACGTGTGAATGCCTTTTTATAAACATGGCTGCAACCTGCCTGCTTGTCGTCTGCAAAGGTCTCATACAGTCTTTTTAATTATGGTTGTTGAGTATGGGAGGCGAGATAGGCTATGAAAGTATTGCTGGTTGCTCTATTGGTTTATGTTTTGATTGGAGGGTATCTGTTTTTTGAACAAAAACGCTTTATTTACTTTCCTACGCCTCCCAGCTTAACGCATCTGCATAAAGAAGAGGCTTATTTCTTTGATGATGCTGTGGTAAAGGTGGTGTCGGTTAATCAAGAAAAATCGCAGGCAATTTTGTATTTTGGGGGAAATGCAGAAGCGGTGGAACATAACGCGGGTGTGTTTAAGGTACGTTTTCCTAATTATGCCAGTTATTTTGTCAAATACCGAGGTTATGGTGGCAGCACTGGGACGCCTTCAGAGGAAAATTTGTATTCGGATGCACTGGCTATTTTTGATGATTTGGCACAAAAATATACGGATGTTTCCGTGATTGGCCGAAGTCTGGGAAGTGGTATTGCGACGTTTGTGGCATCTCAAAGAGCAGTCAGAAACTTGGTTTTAATTACCCCTTTTGATGCCATTGAATCGGTTGCACAGTCGGTTTTCCCCTTTTTCCCTATGCCTTTTTTATTAACTGAAAAGTACCCTTCTATTGACCATGCTCCTTTGATTGATGCCAATACTTTAATTGTGATTGCTGGCCAAGACCAGGTTATTTCTAAAAAACACAGTGACCGATTGGTTGAGGCTTTTTATCAACGTCAAAATGAAGCGCAGGTGTCTGTGGTCGTGATTCCTGATGCGGGACATAATGATCTTTCTGAATTCCCGTTATACGATAAAACCTTGGCGGCTTTTTTGAAAACGAAGCAAAAGCAAGAATAACCTATTGTTACAGAGCGTTTTTTTGAGCAATTTGGAAGGCGCTGAATGCATTTTTACCATAGTATTTGAAACCGTTACAATCGTTGAATATCAGGGTGGGGTTTGTTTTTTAAAAGATGGTCTATTATGGGGAATGCGACCTGTTCTGGAGAGGGAAGCTTACCTGGGTTCTCTCCTGGAAACAACCGTCCTCTGGTTGCGGTTGCAAATGCTTTTAGTGTGGCTGTATAGACTTCTAATGGGGTGTTTCGTTGTTCAGATCCCAGAGTGGTCATCAGTTGTTTTAATCCTGATTTTGCTACGCCATAGGCTCCATAATAAGCAGGGTGTTCTATTACGCTTTGATCCAGTATGGCGATGATTTTACCAGTGGGGGCGTTATTTAATAGTGGCAAGGTATTTTGAATAAGATGAAAGTTGGCATTTAAGTTTACTTGCAGTATTTCGTACCATTGTTTTGCTTCAAAATGTTCCAGAGTGGCAAAAGCGGGTAGCGTGGTTGCATTTAAAATAACGCCATCCAGTTTATGTGTGTACTTTTGAATGTTATCGTGCAAATCCACATATTGGTCAGGGGTCGCGCCGAGCAAATCCATTGGGTATAGACTTGCGTTTTCTGAATTGAGTTCATCATACAGTGCATTCAGTGCTTTTAAATTTTTATCTAGTAAAATGACTTGATGCCCTTTATGAACAAGGTGTGTACTCAGTGCTTTGCCAAGTCCTTCTGCTGCGCCAGTAATTAAATAGGTTTGCATATGTTTCTCTCTAAATTGGTTAGTAGGGGGGGAATTACAGTTTACAATGTCTTAAAGTATTGACTGATTTCATAAGGTGTTTCAAAAAAATGATGGGCAGGCCATCTGGGTGCATTGGGTGCATCTAAAATATAGCCAAACATAGCGGCAGCGGTTTGCATGCCTGCACGGTTGCCTGCCTCAATATCTCGTAAATGATCTCCGATATATAAACAGTTTTGAGACGGGGTTTTGCATTGTTCAGCGGCCAGGTGTAAAGGGGCAGGATTGGGTTTGTTTACATTGAGTGTGTCACCACACACCACGGCTTTGGGTGAGGTTGGAAAGTGCATGTTTTGTAATAATTTTTCTGTTAGCCATGTTGGTTTGTTGGTTACAATGCCCCAAGGGATGTTTTTGTCTGCCAGAGTTTGTAACCCAGTTTCCAGCCCAGGGAATATTTGGGTGTGGTGGTCAATGTTCTCAAAATACGTGTTTAAAAAATACTGTTTGCGTGTTTCCAGTGGCTCACCTTCCATATCTGGAAAGGCCAGTTTTGTCATGGCCAGCCCCCCTTGAGAAACAATTTTTCGAAGATCTTGATAACGTAAACTGGGGACATTAAATGCACGGCATGTTTGGTTTAAAGCGTAGGCAAAGTCGTAGGAGGTATCGAGCAATGTGCCGTCTAGGTCAAACAAAATACAGTTTATTGACATGGACATATACCCTTTTAAACCCCTTTTTGATAGGCGAGTAAATAGTTTACATCTACATTCTCACTTAATCCATATTGGTTTAATAGGGGATTGAACTCAATACCCGCACTGTCACGTAAATACAAATTTGCTTGACGAGCCATGGTATCCATTTCGGCAGGGGTGATGAATTTTTCGTGGGTATGCGTGCCTTTGGGGACAAGGTTTAATAGGCGTTCGGCAGCAACGATGGCAAGCAGATAGGATTTATAGTTTCGATTTAGCGTGGAGAAAAAAATCCAGCCACCAGGTTTGGCACAGTCGGTAGCGGCTTGAATAATGGACTGAGGGTCGGGAACGTGTTCCAGCATTTCCATGCAGGTGACTATATCGTGTTGTTGTGCATGTTGTTGCGCGTATTGTTCAGCAGAAACCAGTTGATAATCGACTTTAACACCACTGTCCAAGCTGTGTAATTTAGCCACTGTTAAGACTTCTTTTGCAAGGTCAATGCCTGTAACTTGTGCCCCTTTTTTGGCTAAGGCTTCGGATAAAATACCGCCACCACAACCAATATCCACAATGTGCTTTTCATTAAGGGGGGTAAATTTTTCAATAAACTCAATGCGATACGGATTTATTTTATGCAGAGCACTGAATTCGCCCTCTTTATCCCACCAAGTGCTGGACAGTCGATTAAAATTGTCCAGTTCAGCTTGATCAACATTGCTTTGGTTTAGAGAAACGTGGTTACTGCTAGTCATAAAAAAGTCGCTTTTATTTTAAAACGGAACATTTCGAAGATTATACCCATAATCCCGCTTTTAAGGTTAAAACTTGATGTTCTCGTTAATTCTTACATGATTTTTCACGTTTCGATGCAAGGAGTGGTATGTTTTTTGGATTGGTAGCATTAAGAGCGTCACAGGGGAGGGCTTTTTGATTTTAGAGTGCTACTAGAGATGAATATCTTCCTTCAGGGCCACTCTGGGCCATTTTAATGAAAATATCGTTGGGGGGAGGAGAATATTATTATTGTCGATTTAAAGGGGGTATTTGGTTTATAATGGCGGGCTTAATACTTTTCAATAAAAAAACTGGATGAACAATGTCTGACTTTGCACATGAAATTATTCCTATTGCGCTAGAAGATGAAATGGAAGGTTCTTACCTCAGTTATGCAATGAGCGTTATTGTAGGTCGAGCGCTACCTGATGTAAGAGATGGTTTAAAACCGGTTCATCGCCGTGTGTTGTATGCGATGAATGTGTTAAACAATGACTTTAATAAACCTTACAAAAAATCGGCCCGTATTGTCGGGGATGTAATCGGTAAATATCACCCGCATGGTGATACCGCCGTTTATGACACCATTGTTCGGATGGCGCAGCCGTTTTCATTGCGTTATATGTTGGTGGATGGACAAGGTAACTTTGGTTCGGTGGATGGCGATTCGCCAGCCGCCATGCGTTATACCGAAATCAGAATGTCCAAAATTGCACATCATTTACTGGCCGATTTAGAGAAAGAGACGGTTAATTTTGCAGAAAACTATGATGGATCTGAATCGGAGCCTGTGGTACTACCAACCCGCATTCCTAACCTGCTGGTTAATGGTTCTTCTGGGATTGCCGTGGGAATGGCGACCAATATCCCACCCCATAATTTAACCGAGACCGTTAATGCCTGTTTGGCGTTGATTGACAATCCAGATATTGATATATCCGATTTAATGGAACACATTCCAGGGCCAGACTTTCCAACACACGGTATTATTAATGGGTTATCCGGCATTCGTTCGGCGTATGAAACGGGGCGTGGAAGCATTAAAATTCGTGCCAAAACGTCCATTGAAACCGATGCATCGGGCAAGTCCAAGGTCATTGTGGATGAGTTGCCTTATCAAGTGAATAAAGCGCGTTTGATTGAGCGCATTGCAGAATTGATTAAAGAGAAAAAAATAGACGGCATTACGGCATTGCGTGATGAGTCGGATAAAGACGGAATGCGCATTGTGATTGAACTTCGCCGTGGCGAAGTGCCTGAGATTATGATTAACAATCTCTATAAGCAAACGGCGATGCAAACCTCGTTTGGGGTTAATATGGTGGCGCTGATTGATGGTCAACCAAAATTATTGAACTTAAAACAAATCATTGAAGCCTTTGTAAAACACCGTCGCGAAGTGGTTACTCGACGCACTATTTTTGAGCTCAGAAAAGCACGTGAAAAAGCCCATGTATTAGAAGGGTTGGCGGTTGCGCTTAATAATATTGATGAGATGATTGAGCTGATTAAGGCCTCACCAAGCCCGGCAGTTGCGAAAGAGCGCATGCTGGAAAGAGATTGGTCGGTTGGCAATATGGTGGCGTTATTGGGGCGTGTAGAGCTGAAAGACGTGCGCCCAGAAAACTTGCCAGAAGGCTTTGGGGCAGAAGGCGACATTTATAAACTGTCTCCTGTTCAAGCTCAGTCTATTCTTGAAATGCGTTTACACCGTTTAACGGGGTTAGAGCAAGATAAAATCATTGGAGAGTATAAAGACTTAGTGGCAAAAATCACGGAGTATTTAGAGATTTTAAGAAACCCTGAACGCTTAACCGAAGTGGTGAAAGAAGAGTTAAACGAAGTGGTTGAACTATTCGGTGACGCTCGTCGTACAGAAATTGATTACTCTTATCAAGATTTGGATGCAGAAGATTTAATTGCGGTTGAAGAGCGTATTGTCACCTTATCTCAAGATGGCTACATTAAAACGCAACCGTTAAGTGACTATCGTGCTCAAAAACGCGGTGGACGTGGTAAGTCGGCTACGGCGATGAAAGAAGAGGATGAGGTAGGGCAACTGTTTGTGGCCAGTACGCATGATATGCTGCTGTGTTTCTCTAATAAAGGGAAGTTGTACTGGCAAAAAACATGGCAGTTACCGCTGGCCAGTCGTGGCAGTCGCGGTAAGCCAATTGTGAATGTATTGCCGTTGGAAGAGGGGGAGCACATTACCTCGGTCTTGCCTGTTAATGAGTTTGATGATGAGCGTATTGTCTTTATGGCGACACGTAATTCAATTGTAAAGCGTGTGAAGTTAAAGGACTTTTCTCGCCCTCGTGTTAATGGCATTATTGCCGTTGATTTACTGGAAGACGATGAGTTGGTGGGAACCGCGCTCACAGACGGCGAACAAGAGATTATGTTATTCAGTAACGTTGGTAAAGCCATTCGCTTTAAAGAGAGTGATGTACGAGTAATGGGTCGTACGGCGCGTGGTGTACGTGGCATGAAGCTGGGTGAAGGGGCAAGCGTTATTAGCATGCAGGTGGCCAAGCCTGGAACGCTGATTCTAACCGCCACTGAAAATGGATTTGGTAAGTGTACACCGGTAGAAGACTACTCCACCATTAATCGTGGTGGGCAAGGGGTTATTTCCATTAAAACCTCTGTTCGAAATGGTTTGGTGGTTGCTGCGGTAGCCGTTGTACCAGAACAAGAGATGGTGTTAATTACCAATAAAGCCACGTTAGTACGTGCCCGGATTTCAGAAGTGTCCGTGGTAGGCCGTAATACACAGGGGGTTAAGCTTATTAATGTGACCAAAGGGGAACAGGTTGTTGACTTGGCAGTGGTGGACATTGAAGAAACGATTGAGTCTGATGGTGATGATACTGTTCATACAGATATAACGGCATCAAATGAAACAGGTGAGACACATTTAGAAATAAAAAATGTCCATGATGAGAGTGATAAAGAAGGGTAATAAGACAGGATGAGAGCGTTTAATTTTAGTGCTGGCCCCGCCATGTTGCCCGAAGCCGTCATGCAAAGAGCAGAAAAAGAGTTTTTAAACTGGAATAATACGGGAATGTCGGTGATGGAAATGAGCCATCGCAGTAAAGAATATATGTCGGTCGCGCATCAAACTGAAGCGGATTTACGTGAAGTGATGAGTATTCCTGACAATTATTTAGTGTTATTTTTGCATGGTGGTGCATCGATGCAATTTTCGGGCATTCCGCTTAACTTAACACAACCTGGTGATACGGTTGATTATTTTAATACGGGGGTTTGGTCTACTAAAGCAATTAAAGAAGCCATGCGTTATGCAAACGTGAATGTGGTGGCCGGTGGTGATGTGGCTAATCCAACAGAAATTCCAGACATAGCCACATGGCGCTTCAGTCCAGAGGCAAAATACATTCACCTGTGTTCAAATGAAACCATCACTGGGCTGGAATTTCAAGAAGTGCATTTAGAGCATATTTTTGCACAAGGTAAGCCCGTTATTGCAGACATGTCTTCTAATATTATGTCGTGTCCCATTGATGTTAGCCGGTATGCCATCATTTATGCGGGTGCTCAAAAAAACATTGGACCAGCGGGTTTGTCTATTATGATTATTCGTGATGACTTGGTTGGGCAAGCACGAGACATTACCCCATCGTTATTAAATTGGGAGGTGTACGCTCAAAACGATTCGATGTTTAATACCCCTGCAACCTACGCCTGGTATTTAGCGGGTTTGGTGTTTAATTGGCTTAAAACCAATGGGGGGGTTGAGGCTGTTGCTGAGGTGAATACCCGTAAAGCCCAAAAGCTTTATGGGTATATTGATCAGTCTGAGTTTTATTCAAATACCATTACCCCTTCACAGCGTTCGAAAATGAATGTGACTTTTCATCTTAAGGATTCTACACTGGATTCCCTATTTTTAGACGAATCCAAAGCGGCCAAGTTGTTAAGTTTAAAAGGACATAAAGCGTTTGGGGGGATGCGTGCCAGTATTTATAATGCCATGCCGGAAGAGGGTGTGGATGCCTTAATTGCGTTTATGAAACAGTTTGAACGCTCGCATTCGAATGCGATGTTAAGCGTTTAATTTGAGGTTTTTTTAATGACAGATGAACAGGAACAGTTGATTCAAATACGAAATGAAATTGATGCGATTGATATTCAAATTCAAGACTTGATTGGTCAACGGGCTTCGTGTGCTCAAAAGGTGGCTGACATTAAAACCCAAGGTGGACAAGTAGCAACCGTTTTTTATCGACCTGAGCGTGAAGCTCAGGTGTTGAGGGCAGTAAAAGCTCGCAACACCAGTTTGTTGCCAGACGAAGAAATGGCCAAGCTGTTCAGAGAAATTATGTCGGCTTGTTTGGCATTGGAGCAACCAATCAGTGTTGCCTATCTTGGACCAGAGGGAAGTTACACTCATGCCAGTGTGATTAAACAGTTTGGTTCTTCTGCTCATCCAGTTGCTGTTTCAACTATTGAAGATGTATTTAGTATTGTTGAAAAGGGGGGAGTAAATTATGGCATTGTGCCTGTAGAAAATTCTTCGGAAGGCATTGTAAAAAGCACTCAAGATGCGTTATTAAAAACGTCCTTAAAGGTTTCGGGAGAAGTGGATTTGGCAATCCACCACTGTTTATTATCAAAATCAGTTTCGGTTGAAACTCTTAAGAAAATTGTTGCGCACCCCCAGGCGCTAGGTCAATGTGAACAGTGGATTAAAAATAATTTGCCGTGGGTTGAGGTTGAATCTGTCTCTTCCAACGCATTGGCCGCCAAACAGGCACAAGCAGACCCTACTCTTGCTGCGATTGCATCGGAGCAAGCTGCGCAACTGTATGAATTAACTATTTTGGAATCCAACATTGAAGATCAGGCAGACAATACAACCAAATTTTGGGTATTGGGAAAAGAAGCGGTGCCTCCCAGTGGCGAAGATAAAACAGCGATGATTTTATCCATGAGAAACAGTGCAGGTGCTTTGCTGGATATTTTGTCCTGTTTTAGTCTGCGAGATATTAATATGACCCGCATTATTTCACGCCCTTCAACAGATAAAACATGGGATTACCTTTTTTTTATTGATGTCTTGGGGCATCAAGAAGAAGAAAATGTGAAGCAAGCATTACAAGAAGTGGCGTTAAAAACCACTTTTTTTAAACTATTAGGGTCGTTCCCTGTTTCACCACTTTGAGTTAAATTTATGCCAAATAGCCCAAAATCCCAGCCATTTAATGCCCTTTTTTGTGATGTGGTTCAGCCTCAAATATTGGACATTCACCCTTATGTTCCAGGCAAACCCGTTAGCGAACTGCAACGAGAGTTGGGGTTAACGTATATTTCAAAATTAGCGTCAAATGAAAACCCTCTTGGAGCAAGTCCCGCTGTTTCTGAGGCGATTAATCGTGAATTAACCCAAATTGCCCGCTACCCTGATGGAGGGGCTTTTATGTTAAAAGAGACGTTAGCAAGTGCGTTACAGGTGGATTCTGCACAACTTGCTATTGGAAATGGCTCAAATGAGTTGCTTGAACTGGTGGCAAGGGTATTTGCTGGTCAGGGCGATGAAATCATTTATTCTCAATATGGATTTGCTGTTTACGCCATTTCGGCGCAAATGGTCGGTGCAAAAGGGGTTGAAGTGCCTGCTGTAGACTGGGGGCATGACTTAACGGCAATGTTGGCAGCCATTACTGAAAACACAAAATTAATCTATCTTGCGAACCCAAATAACCCAACCGGAACCCTGTTTAATCGAAAACAGTGGGAGGCGTTTATGCATCAAGTACCTGATCGGGTTGTGGTGGTGCTGGATGAAGCATACTTTGAATACGCCCATGCACAGCATTCCGGTGCAACGTATCCTGATGGTTTAATGTACCTTGAGCAATACCCCAATCTTGTGATTTCCCGTACATTTTCAAAAGCGTATGGCTTGGCGTCATTACGTATTGGCTACTTGATTGGATGTCGTGAAATAGTTCAGTATATCAATCAGGTACGCGCTCCTTTTAATGTTAATCATTATGCTCAGGTGGCAGCTGTGGCAGCCATTAATGACCAAGAATTTATTGAAAAAAGTGTGTTGCTGAATCAACAGGGTATGCGACAAATGACATTAGGGCTGGAGGCGTTAGCGGTGTCTTTTATTCCTTCGTCAGGCAATTTTATTTGTTTGCATTTGGGAGATAAAGCGCTTGAGGTGAATGCGAAACTTTTAGCCGAAGGAGTCATTGTTCGGCCTTTGGCAAATTATGGATTATGTGAATTTTTGCGTGTTTCTATTGGTACGCAGGTGGAAAACCAACATTTTTTAGATGCTTTAAAGCAGGTGATGCAAGTAATATTAAACGAAGAGTCAAGCCACCATGTTAAGTAACAGCCCTTTTAATAAAGTGACCATTATTGGGGTCGGTTTAATTGGTGGCTCCTTTGCGAAGGGGTTAAAAGAGCAAGGGCTTGCGCAGACTGTATTTGGTTTTGGTCAGCATGAGGCTAATTTAAAAAAAGCCGTTGCATTAGGCGTTGTGGATGCGTATAGCACCGATATAAAAATCGCTGTTGAAAACAGTGACCTTATTATGCTTTCAGTCCCTCTTGGTGTAATGACATCCGTTTTGGAGCAAATTAAGCCATATTTAAAACCCAATGTTATTATTACCGATGCTGGTAGCGCCAAAAGCAGTGTGATTCAGGCCGTAAAAACGGTCTTTGGTGTGTTGCCAGAACACTTTGTACCTGGACACCCTATTGCTGGTAAGGAAAAAAGTGGGGTGGAAGCAGCGGACTCGACTCTTTTTGTGAAACACCGCGTGATTTTAACCCCTGACGAATCAACTCACTCCGGTTCGGTTGAACGAGTGGCTTATTTATGGCGTACATTAGGGGCAAAGGTTGAAATGATGTCTGCCAGTAAGCATGATGATGTCTTTGCTGCCACCAGTCATTTACCTCATTTGCTGGCGTTTGCGTTAGTAGACTTGTTAAATGAACACAAAGAGTTGGGCAATGTGTTTCCTTATACTGCTGGGGGATTTAAAGACTTTACCCGTATTGCCTCCAGTGATGCGACCATGTGGCGAGACATTGCTCTCACCAATTCGGATGCCATTGTAAAGTGGTTAAATGCTTATCAAAAAACCCTTGCGGACTTAACAAAATTGGTTGAACAGCAAGATGGTGAACAACTGCATACTTTGTTTTTAGAAGCAAAAGCAGCTCGAGATAAACACATTATTTAATCCCGCTTTTCTCTCTTTTTTTGTTGCAAGTGTTTCGTGGTAACTTGAGATAAGGGGGGAGAAATTTTTATCTATTCTCATTTTTTAAAAAAGAATCAAAATTATGTCAAATGTAAAATTCAAAGTTCAGCCAGGTGGCACGATTAAAGGTCGAATTCGAGTACCAGGTGATAAGTCAATCTCTCATCGAAGCATTATGTTGGGTGCCATTGCAGAAGGCACAACAACGGTAACGGGTTTTCTGGAAGGCGATGACAGTTTAGCAACCTTAAGGGCATTTCAAGAGATGGGCGTTTCCATTGATGGGCCTGAAGAGGGCAATGTGATCATTAAAGGGGTTGGGTTAAAAGGGCTTAAACAGCCTAAAGCGCCTTTGGATATGGGGAATTCTGGAACAGCCATGCGTTTAATGGCAGGTATTTTGGCTGGGCAGAATTTTAATTGTGAGCTGATTGGAGACGCGTCTTTATCTAAACGCCCAATGAAGCGTGTCACTGAACCTTTGCGTTTAATGGGGGCTAACATTGAAACCAGTGAAAACGGTACTCCCCCTTTAAAGATTACCGGAACAGGAGAGCGCTCTTTACAAGGAATCGATTATATTTTGCCGATGGCCAGCGCACAAGTAAAGTCTTGTGTATTATTGGCAGGATTGTATGCAAAAGGCACAACGTGTGCTCTTGAGCCCGCTCCAACCAGAGATCATACTGAGCGTATGTTAAATGGGTTTGGGTATTCTGTGGTTTCTGAAAAACAGGGTGCTCAAAAAACCAAAGTTTGCTTGCAAGGGGGGGGGGGATTAACCGCGCGTCATATTGATGTGCCTTCTGATATTTCTTCAGCTGCTTTCTTTATTGCCGCAGCCGCGGTTTCAAAAGGCTCTGACCTTGTAATAGAACACGTTGGAATGAATCCAACGCGTGTTGGAATCATTGATATTTTAACGTTAATGGGTGCGGATATTCAGCTTGAAAATGCTCATGAAGTGGGGGGAGAACCTGTTGCTGATGTGCATGTTCGCTATGCACCTCTAAAAGGCATTCAAATTCCAGAAAAATTAGTGGCTTTAGCCATTGATGAATTTCCTGTTTTATTTGTTGTGGCTGCCAGCGCGGAAGGACAAACGATTTTAACGGGTGCGGAGGAGTTACGAGTTAAGGAATCAGATCGCATTCAGGTGATGGCAGATGCGTTGCAGGCAGTGGGCATTGATGCACAACCTACACCAGATGGAATGATTATTAATGCTGGCAAACAAACTGCACAACAATCCGAAATCCAAAGCCACCATGATCATCGTATTTCAATGGCAATGACCATCGCGGGGTTAAATGCGACTTCTGAAATTGTGATTGACGATTGTGCAAATGTAAACACATCCTTTCCAACATTTATTAAACTGATTAATCAGGTGGGGATGAAGGTGGATGTTGTTTAAGGAAGCTCTGAATAAAATTCCTTAATAACGATTTAATAATAAGAGGTAGGGTGATATGAGTCAGCACGTTCCTGTGATTGCCATTGATGGCCCAAGTGGCGTTGGTAAAGGTACATTAGCGCAGTTTTTAACAGATGAAACCGGATTTCATCTGTTGGACAGTGGTGCGATTTATCGTGCGTTGGCATTTGGCGCAGTCAAAAATGCACTGGCATTAGAAGATGTGGCGGCTTTGGTTAATTTGGCTACAACGCTACCTGTAGAGTTTGTTTCTTGCGGTATTTTTTACGAAGGGGAAGATATTACCTCTCAAGTTCGTACAGAAGAAATTGCTGGAGTGGCCTCAACAATTGCTGTGATTCCAGAAGTACGCAGTGCTTTAATGGCGAGACAAAAGGCGTTTGCAATCCTACCGGGGCTGGTGGCAGATGGGCGAGATATGGGGACGGTTGTGTTTCCAGATGCGGATCTCAAGTTGTTTTTAACCGCTTCTGCCGAAGTTCGTGCAGAAAGACGTGTTAAACAGTTGAAAAGTAAGGGAGTTGATGCTAATATTGAACAGATAACACAAGATATTAAAGCGCGTGATGATCGAGATCATAATCGTAAGGCGGCGCCGCTTAGGCCTGCTGAGGATGCAATTGTTATTGACACCTCTCATTTAGGTATTGAGGACGTTTGTAAAAAAGCACGTACTTTAGTAAAAGAACGAGTGTTATCTACTTAATTTTTATTTTAGTTAATACAACCTTTTGTTTTTTAACATAAAAATAAAAAAGTCTTTTTTGAATGAATCCCCGGATGCACGTTTGCTTTCGGGGATTTTGTTTTGTTGGTGATTGGGAAGCCAGCAATTAACTAACTGACCCGTGGCCTTAATTGATACTCCCATCTGATTTAAGGTAACGGCTAGAAAAAACTGGAAGTATTTATCCATGAGTGAATTATCTTTCGCTGAATTATTAGAAGAGTCGTTTCAAGAAAAATTTAATACAGGCTCTTTAATTATCGGTACTGTTATTGGTATTGATAAAGAAACCGTTCTTGTTGACGCCGGAATGAAATCTGAATCCTCTATCCCTAAGGCACAATTTTTAGACGCAAATGGCGAGCTGGAAGTGGCGGTAGGAGATGAAGTTGAAGTGTATCTTGAGTCACTGGAAGACGGTCTTGGTGAAACACGTTTATCGCGTGAAAAAGCCAAACGTGCCAAAACCTGGGATCGTCTTGAAACAGCAATGGAAGAAGGTGAGGTTGTTGTTGGTCTGGTCACAGGTAAAGTGAAAGGTGGTCTAACGGTTGATGTTGAAGGTGTTCGTGGTTTCTTGCCTGGTTCACTTGTGGATATTCGTCCAATTCGTGATTTTGGTTTCCTGGAAGGAAAAGAGATCGAAATGAAGCTTGTTAAGCTGGATCGCAAGCGTAACAATGTCGTTGTTTCCCGTCGTGCTGTGATTGAAATTGAAAGCTCAGCAGAGCGTGAAGCGATTCTAGCCAATATGGAAGAAGGCGCGACTCTTAAAGGAATTGTTAAGAATCTGACTGACTATGGTGCTTTCATTGATCTTGGTGGCGTTGATGGTCTTCTGCACATTACAGACATGGCTTGGCGCCGTGTTAATCATCCTTCTGAAATCGTTAATGTTGGCGATGAAATTACTGTTAAAGTTCTTAAGTTTGATAAAGAGCGCAGTCGTGTTTCACTTGGTCTTAAGCAACTTGAGGAAGATCCTTGGTCCGATATGGTTTCTCGCTATCCAATGGGAGCAGAAGTGGCTGGTAAAGTGGCTAACATTACCGACTATGGTGCATTTATTGAAATTGAAGAAGGCATTGAAGGATTGGTTCATACTTCAGAACTGGATTGGACAAACCGTAATATTCATCCATCTAAAGTGGTTCACTTGGGTCAGGAAGTACGTGTTAAAATTCTGGATGTTGATCAGGAACGTCGTCGTATTTCATTGTCTATTAAGCAATGTGCAGTTAACCCTTGGGAAAGCTTTTCGGCAATTCATGCTAAAAACGATAAAATTCAAGGAGTTATTAAGTCCATTACTGATTTCGGAATCTTTATCGGTTTAGAAGGGGGCATTGATGGTTTAGTGCATTTAACTGACATCTCCTGGAAGCAAACAGGTGAAGAAGCCATTCGTGACTTTAAAAAAGGTGATGAGCTTGAAACGGTTATTCTGTCTATCGATCCTGATCGTGAGCGCATCTCTTTAGGTCTTAAACAACTGGAGCAAGATCCGTTTGGCCAGTTTGTTGCGGAACATGGAAAAGGCAGCATTGTTGAAGGTACGGTTAAGTCGGTTGATAAACGTGGAGCGGTAATTGAATTGGGTCCAGAAGTTGAAGGCTATCTTCGAGCTTCGGAACTACTGGAAGACACGCGTGATGCATCCAGCGTTTTGAAAGAAGGTGAGACCGTTACCGCCAAGGTAACGAATATTGATCGTAAAAATCGTTCACTTTCATTATCAATGAAAGCAAAAGAAGCACACGAAGAACAAGAAGCCCTAAAAGGGTACTCTGAGTCTCAGGCACCTGCGGCTGGTTCAACATTCGGTGACTTATTCAAAGATAAAATCTAATCTGACAGCAAGGTAACGTAGGTTACTTTGCGAGTGATTTGGCAAAGGAGAGTACAGGCCCTTGTCAAATTATATTTTGGTCTTTCTAATGATACATATGAATGATGATGTTTTATTGTTCTTGTGTTAGCTAGATATTATTAAGAGTATGATCAAATGACGAAGTCAGAAATTATTGAACTCATTGCACGAAAACAAACTCAATTTTCTCAGAAAGACATTGAGATTGCAGTGAATCAAATTGTGGATTCGATGATAGAAACCCTATCTCAAGGTGAACGTATTGAGATTCGTGGTTTTGGTAGCTTTAGTCTTCATTATCGGAAAGCGCGAGTAGGGCGAAACCCTAAAACGGGAGAGACGGTTGAATTATCTGACAAACGTGTTCCTCATTTTAAACCGGGTAAGTCTTTAAAAGAGCGAGTTGATGAGTCTAAAGAGACCACAGAAATTCTATTTTAATCCTGAAAAAGGGCTACTTTTGTAGCCCTTTTTTTTTATTCCTCTATAATCATCTTCATCCTTTTGTTTTAAACGAGTGTTTTTTCGTACGGCATATTTCAAGTCTTATTAAAATATGTTCACACAAATAAACCTCTCTTAAATAGAGAAAATTATCATGTTTAAATTGTTTATAGTCATCGTTAGTCTTGTTTTATTGATATTAGGGATTGTGTTAGGTGTTTTAAATCCAGCTCCCGTTACTCTAGATGTGTTTTTAATTAAGATGGAATTGCCTTTAGGATTGGTTTTAGCGGTTACATTGGTATTGGGGGCTCTGTTGGGTGTGCTGGGTTCAAGTTTTCAGATTGCTCGCCTAAAATGGCAAATACGAAAACAGGCTGGTATTAATAAAAAAAGACTCAATGAAATTGTTGTGTTAAAAACGCGCTTGTCTCGTAATGATGAAACATTAAGAAATAACGATAATTCATTGGTTAAATTAGAAAAACAGGTAGATGTAAATGCTTCAAAATGACCCCAAAATACTGATTGCACTTGATTTTGCAGATCGTGATTCCGCATTGAATTTCACAAAAAAACTGGATCCTGAATGGTGTCGCCTAAAAGTAGGTAAAGAGCTGTTTGCGGTTGGGGGGCCTGAGTTGGTTAACGCTTTAATTTCCAAGGGGTTTGATGTTTTTTTAGACCTCAAATATCACGACATTCCAAATACAGTGGCGAAAGCCATTCAAGCCGCAGCAAACTTGGGAGTATGGATGGTTAATGTTCATGCACTAGGTGGGCGTAAAATGATGCAAGCAGCAAAAGAAGCACTTAACGAATATGAAAAGCCTCCTTTATTGATTGCGGTAACCGTCTTGACCAGTATGGAGCAGGAAGATTTGAATGAAATTGGCTTATCAGGCTCTCCCGAAGAAAATGTCATGCGTTTGGCACGTTTGGCCCAGGATTCTGGGCTGGATGGCGTAGTGTGCTCTGCTCAAGAAGCAATAGCATTACGCCGAGTTCTAGGGGAGGGTTTTTGTTTGGTAACCCCTGGCATTCGTCCAAAGGGAAGCGCAAGCAATGATCAGAAGCGCATTATGACACCAAGTCAGGCGATAAAAGCAGGTGCAAGCTATTTAGTAATTGGTCGCCCTATTACACAAGCAGTTGACCCACAAAAAGTGCTTGTTGAAATTAACTCAACGATTTCTTGAAAAAAAGTGATCGTACCTTTGCTGAACGTTTTATGTAATCAGAGGCGCCTTAAAGGAAGGGGAAGGGCTTGAAATGGTTGTTTTATTGCGTTATAATTCGCGCCTTTCAGGCTTTGATGTTTGAAAAAATCCTTGTCTCACTGACTTTTTTAATAAGTTTTTATACAGAAGGCACGAAATAAAAAATTCGGTGCCTCTCGTATAAAGTTTTTTTAATGTTGGGAGACTTTTTATAATCCATAAGGAAGAAATAAATGCGTCATTATGAAGTTATATTTCTAGTGCACCCTGATCAGTCTGAACAGGTTCCTGCAATGCTAGAACGTTACCGTACCCTTATTGAACAGTCTGGTGGAAAAATTCACCGTTTAGAAGATTGGGGTCGCCGTCAACTTGCTTACCTTATTAACAAGGTACATAAAGCTCACTACATTTTATTGAATATCGAGTGTGGTCAAGAAGCGCTGGATGAATTAGAGAATGCTTTTTATTATAACGATGCCGTGTTACGCAGCATGGTTGTTAAGCAAAAAACAGCATTAACCGAGCCTTCAGTTATGTTGGCAAAGAAAGATGAAAAATTGGATAAGCGTCGTGATTCACGTCGTCAAGGAGCTCAGAATGGCTAGAGGATTTGGAAGAAAAAAATTCTGTCGTTTTACAGCAGATGGCGTAAAACAGATTGATTACAAAGATTTAGATACGTTGAAATCGTATATTACAGAAACAGGAAAAATTGTTCCTAGTCGTATTACTGGCACCAGTGCTAAGTATCAACGTCAATTGGCAACAGCAATTAAACGTGCACGCTACCTTGCGTTACTGCCATATACGGATCAACATAAGTAAAATTGTTTGAATAAGAATAAAAATTAACAGGTATTAAATGCTAGGAATTGCAACTTATTCAATGAAAGGGCCGATGCAGGCCCTGATCGCGGTGAGTTTATTCTCAGCATTAAGTGTTTGGATTGCCCCTTTTGGACTGTTGGTTGGGGGAATCATTGCTTTGGTTACCTTGCGGATTTCAGTAACAGAAGGTTTTAAAACTCTTGCCGTTGCTGTCGTGGTTAACCTGTTCTTGTCGGTTATGATATCAGGTCAATATTGGCCTGGAATTTTGGCAATGATGGAGTACATGTTGCCTGTTTGGGTAATGAGTGTCATTTTAAGACAAACAAACTCATTAGCTACCGCACTTCAGTTTGCAATGATTGTAGCTGGGTTGGGCTTGATTGGGGTTTATCTCATGATTTCAAATCCAGCAGACTGGTGGTTAGCACTGTTTAATCAGCATCTTGCGCCTGTTTTAGAGGCTTCTGGTTTAGAATATCAGCCAGATATGATTGCTGATGTTGCTAATATGCTTACCATGCTTACCGCCGTATTTGCGGTTGTTTTGTGGTTCTCTATTTTAACAATAGGGCGCTGGTGGCAAAGTGAGTTATACCACCCAGGTCAGTTTAAAATTGATTTTTATCAATTAAGACTGCCTAAATCAACGGCTTATATTGCTATTGTATTGGCCATTACAGGGTTGGTATTAGGGCAAGAGACAGGATTGATTTCTGATATTACTGCCGTGGTTATTGTTGGGTTGATGTTTCAAGGGCTTGCCATTGCACATCAAACGGTTGCCATTAAAAAGCTGCATACGGCTTGGTTAGTTGGACTGTATATCCTGTTATTTTTATTTCCACAAACGATGTTGATATTAGCAACCATCGGTTTAGTTGATACTTGGATCGATTTTCGAAGCCGATGGAAAAAAGAAGAATTATAGAGGTTTAAGCTATGAATGTTATTCTGCTTGAAAAAGTACAAAATTTGGGTGTTTTAGGTGATCAGGTATCGGTTAAGTCTGGTTATGCTCGTAACTATTTAATTCCTAAGGGAAAAGCGAAAGCAGCCACAAAAGAAAATATTGCAGCATTTGCTGAAATTCGTGCTGAGTTAGAAAAAGCGGCAGCGGCTAAATTAGCGGTAGCACAAGGTATTTTTGAGAACTTAAATGGTCAAGTAACCACACTTGAAGCAACCGCAGGTGATGAGGGGAAACTGTTTGGGTCAATTGGTACTCAAGATATTGCGGATGCACTTAAAGCGGATGGCTTTGACGTTGAGCGTCGTGATGTTCGTATGCCTGATGGTGCGTTACGTCACATTGGTACTTATGAAATTGATATTCAATTGCATACCGATGTGGTTGCTTCCATTACAGTTGAAGTAAAAGCAATCGAAGCGTAATCTTTTATTGCAAGAGAAGTTAGGTTTGCTTGAATAAATGTCTTTGAATACTTAAGGAACCTTTGAATAAGTCCATTTTTTATCAAAAACAAGCATGTAAGTCATTGATTAATAAAATGACGAAAATGTTGATTGGGACTTAATCAGAGGTTCCTTAATCAGTCTTTCCTTAAAGGTTTTATTTGTAAGCGAATTTAAATTTTCTTGTTGTAAAGCGCTTAATAAAAAAGCGAGTCCAGTTAATGGACTCGCTTTTTTTGTTTTAAGTTAAAAAATTGGACTTGCCCTGAATCCAAGCGATTTAATCCGCGCCTCCTTAATTTTCTCTTATCATTTTAGATGGTTATAACGGTATAATAGCGTTTTCATTTTAGCGCTTAATAAGTTGTTATCTCTAAATTATGAACACGACCTCTTCTCAATTATCTGTTTCATCCACTACAGATGATTTATTTAAAGTCCCCCCGCACTCTTTAGAAGCAGAACAGTCTGTTTTAGGAGGGTTAATGTTAGCCAATGAAATGTTTGATGATGTGGTGGGGGTTTTAAATGAAATGGATTTTTATACCAAGCAACATCAAATTATTTTTTCAGTGATTAATGAGTTAAGCCGTCACAATAAACCTTTTGATTTAGTTGCTTGTGTGGCTTACTTGGAATCTATTGGTCAATTGGAACAAGCTGGTGATAAATCGTATCTGGTTGACTTGGTTAAAAACACTCCAGGAGCGGCAAATATTTTATATTACGCTCAATTGGTACGAGATAAGGCTATTTTAAGGGGATTAATTACGGCCAGTAATGAAATATCAGAAACGGCTTATTTTCCTCAAGGACGAGATGTTCGTGAAATTTTGGATATTGCTGAATCTAAGATAAATGCCATTGCTGAGCATGGTGAAGGCAAAGAACGTCAATATAAAACCATGGATGTCTTGCTGGAATCGGCGATTAATAAGATTGATGAGTTATTTAATACGGAAGGCAGCATAACCGGACAGGAAACGCATTTAACTGAGTTTGATGAACTTACAGCTGGATTGCAAAAATCGGATTTAATTATTGTAGCAGGGCGCCCATCGATGGGTAAGACCACTTTTTCAATGAATTTAGCTGAAAATATTGCCACTAAAAACAAGGCTTCTGTTGCTGTTTTTAGTATGGAAATGCCTGGAGAATCGTTGGCCATGCGTATGATCAGTTCCATTGGTCGAATTGATGCTGGCCGAATGCGTACAGGAAAACTTGCGCAAGATGATTGGCCAAAATTGAATAAAGCAATTAATGTTTTGTCTCAAGCCAAAATTTTTATTGATGATACCCCTGCTTTGATGATTACTGAACTAAGGGCAAGAGCACGCCGGATAGATAAAGACCTTCGTGAGCTACAACGTCAAGAGGCAACAGAAGCAGGGCATGAAAACCCTGAGGCACACGTTACGGGGTTAGGGTTGATTGTTGTCGATTATATTCAGTTAATGCGTGGCTCTGCAAATGCTGAAAACCGTGTAAATGAAATATCTGAAATTTCACGTGGGCTTAAGGCGTTGGCCAAAGAACTGGATGTTCCAGTGATTGCACTGTCTCAGTTAAACCGTAGCTTGGAGCAGCGTCCGAATAAACGTCCTGTTATGTCTGATTTGAGAGAGTCTGGAGCGATTGAGCAGGATGCCGATTTAATTATTTTTATTTACCGGGATGAGGTTTATAACGCAGAGACAGAAGACAAAGGTACAGCAGAAATTATTCTTGGAAAACACCGAAATGGTGCATTGGGAACGGTTCGATTGACCTTTATTGGTGAATACACACGATTTGAAAATCATGCAGGATTTGAGGTGGCTGATGGATACTATTAAAGTGCAGCCTTATTACGAAATAAGCCTGGGTTGTTAATTATGTTTTATCGCCCAGCAAAAGCTTACATTAATTTGCCTGCTTTGCGCCATAACTTAACGATTGCTAAATTGCTTGCGCCTGACAGTAAAGTATTAGCAGTGGTGAAAGCCAACGGTTATGGTCATGGAATTTGTCGGGTTGCCCAACAACTTGCAGGGGCTGATGCCTTTGGGGTTGCTTCTATTGATGAAGCTCTGGCATTGCGCCAAAAGGGTTTTTTGCACCGTATTTTACTTTTAGAAGGACTTTTTTCTGAAGTGGAGCTACCGTTGGCTATTCAAAACCGTTTGGATCTTGTGATTCATTCCGAATATCAGTTGCAATGGCTCTTAAATTATCAAACCACCTCAGTTATTAATGTTTGGCTTAAAATTGATACTGGAATGCATCGATTGGGGTTTTCACTGGAATGCGTTTCGGGTGTGATTCAGCAACTTCAACAAAATTTAAATCATTTTAATATTCACCTTATGTCACATTTAGCGTCCGCAGATGAAAAAGACAGTGTGGCGACTTCGTTCACAAAAAATCAGATAAAACAGTTTAATAAAATTTGCCAACCGTATCATTTTTCTAAAAGTTTGTTAAATTCAGCAGGATTGGTTCATTACAGTTGTCATACGTTTGATTGGGTGCGTCCAGGTATTTTATTGTATGGTGCTGGTCAAACCGCTTCTCATCTTAAACCGGTTATGCAACTGGAATCGAAAGTCATTGCCATTAAATGGGTTCAGGCAGGTGAGTATGTTGGTTATGGAAACCAATGGCAAGCAAAAAAGGAAACTTGTGTGGCTGTTATTGCGATTGGTTATGGTGATGGCTATCCACGCCATGCCCCAACAGGCACCCCTGTTTTGGTAGATGGCCAACGGGTTTCCTTAATTGGCCGAGTTTCTATGGACATGATTGCCGTAGACATTACAGCCTATGCAGACAGCGTACATATTGGTAGCTTGGCCATATTATGGGGAGACGCTCTTAGTGTTGATGAGGTGGCCAGATGGGCAGGTACCATTAGTTATGAATTATTGTGTGGGATTACCCCTCGTGTTCCAATTATTGAAATTCAATAATCTTTTTTTGAAAGGCTACCTGACAATACAACGGTTCTAAAATAAAGCAAGGCCCTTGCATAAGTCAGGGGGGGGGAGTTTTTTTGAAAAAACAACTGATCATTCAAGCGATAAAGCCTCTTTACAGTGGTTTTTTTAATACCAAGCAGTTATGTTTTACGCACACACTTTATAATGGTAAAACTTCTCCTTCTTTAGAAAGGGAGTTATTCCAACGTGGTCATGCTGTGGTTGTTTTGTTATATGACTCTCGTACCGAACGGGTTATTTTAGTGGAGCAATGCAGGGTGGGAGCCGTGTTTAATGTTCAAGAAAAATCTCAATCACCAGAGAAAGCCTGGTTATTAGAGCCTCTCGCAGGCATGATTGATGCAGGAGAATCTGTTATTGAAGCGGGTATTCGAGAGGCAAATGAAGAGACAGGGGTGACTTTAACGGAATTGGAATTTATTTGCCAATACTACCCGTCACCAGGTGCGTGTGATGAGCAACACTATCTGTATGCGGCTGATATTTCCATTGATGAGGTGGTCGATTACGCTGGGCAAGAAAGTGAAGGAGAGGATATTAAAATTGTCTCTCTTAGCTTTATCGAAGCCAAAAATAAATTGTTAAATGCTGAATTTCAAGTTGCAGCAACTTATATTGCATTGCAATGGTTATTTTTTCAAAAACTGTCATCGAGTTCACTTAAGTAAGCTCTGAATAAGTCCAATCAACATTTTCGTCATTTTATTAATCAATGACTTGCATGCTTGTTCCTGATGAAACATGGACTTATTCAGAGATTCCTTAACCTTGTTTCAAATTCTTAATCATTTTCATCCATAAAGGTTTACAAAATATGCTGGCATTATTTAGAAACTACTATATTGCACCCGGAATAGACCGTTATGTGGTGTTTTTGAGCTGGCTTGGTGTGATAGCTTGGCTGTATTTTGCGTTTATTCAAAAAGAATTTATGAGTAAAATTTTTTCAGGGAAAACCCTGTTGGTGGATTTGGTTTTAGGGTTTCCACTGGTTTTAATGCTTGGTGTTATTGTGTATGCCTGCGTGTACTGGGGATGCAAGTTATTTATTATTTTTTTACTTCCACAAGCTTTAATTCTAAAAGAACAGACAAACTTCCCGAGCCAATTAAGAGAGGCGCAAGAAACGAAACCTCAAGAAAAAGAGCACGGTAAAGAGTATTGGAAAGCCTCTGAACCAAAAAAAACTGAGAAGAAGGAAAATACAAAAAACCGTGCATCTACACGAGATTCTGATGCACCCGATTAATTCGATAAGATTGATGAAATTTTTAATGTGCCTTAAGGCCGAGTCGGCTCTTTTATTAAAATTGGCACTGCCTATTTTATTGGCACAGTTGGCTTTAACAGGTTTGGGCGTTGTTGACACACTTATGTCGGGTCAGGTTGGTACCAATGATTTAGCGGCAATTGGGTTGGGTAGCAGTATGATGCTGCCTGTGTTTATGTTTTCAACGGGTATTTTGTTGGCAATTACACCTTTGGTGGCAAAGGCTAATGGAGAGTCTAAGTTACATCTGATTACTTGCTATCTCAATCAAGGCGTTTGGCTTTCCATACCGCTAGGCTTGCTTAGTTTCATCGTTTTAATTAACTTGGAGTGGGTATTAGACTTACTTAATTTAAATCCTGTTGTGTATCAATTAACTCAAGATTATTTGTTTTATATTGCATTTGGCTTACCAGCCATTGCTTTTTATCAAGTATTACGTTTTTTTTGGGAAGGGTTGGGCACAACGTTACCAACCATGTGGATCAGCTTTTTAGCGCTTCTTTTAAATATTCCACTCAATGCGATTTTTATTTATGGAGTCGGACCAATCGAACCAATGGGTGCGGCAGGGTGTGGGGTAGCCAGTGCACTTGTTATGTGGGCAATGTTATTTATTGGCCTATTTTATGTTGTAAAAGCTGAACGAACTCGTTCTTTTATTCAAATATCCAATGTATTTAAACCAAATTGGGCGCAAGGTTTAAAGCCTATTTTAGCCTTGGGAATCCCCACCACTCTGGCATTGCTTTTTGAAGTGAGCTTATTTAGCATGATTGCGCTGTTTGTCGCACCTTTGGGAGCGGTTGTCATTGCGGGGCATCAAATTGCGATTAACTTTACCTCACTGGCTTTCATGCTTCCACTCAGCTTTGCTATGGCGTTAACCGTTCGAATTGGATTTGGGTATGGGGAGAAAAATATTGAGCAGTTGCGAATCAGTTTAATTACGGGGTTTACCTTTGCATTGGTATTAGGTGTGTTGTTAGCCTTGATCAGTTATTTTTTTAGAATGGAGATTGTAGGCTTATATTCCAAAGATATAGAGGTGCTGTATTTAGCTGCCTATTTATTGTTATTTGCAGCGGCTTACCAAGTTTTTGATGCGATTCAAGTCACAACGGCAGGGGCATTAAGAGGACTGCATGATTCCAAAATCACCATGTTAGTCACCTTTATAAGCTATTGGGGAATTGGGTTAGGGTTTGGCTATGTTTTGGCTTTTAAAGATTGGGTGGTTGCTCCAATGGGGGTTCAAGGGTTTTGGTTAAGCATTGTATTAGGGTTATTTTTAGCATCGATTTTATTGCCTTTACGATTAAAAAAAGTGCTGAGTGTAATTTTTCACGGTAATCACTGATGCTGGATCAAGAAGGATATTTATGCGGTTTATGCAAGCCTTACTATCAGTGCCCCCTGTCTGGAATCACTTAAGTTTAAAGCAGGAATGACTTGGGAACATTTGATAATAATGGGCGAAAAAAGGAACGGCTTCGTTGTAGGGAAATTATTCAGGGCGTTTGAAGTGGAAGAGTAAGGGGGGATTAATTTTCTTTATTTTTAAAAAAACGAAAAACACCCCACATGGCCAGCCCGACAATAATGATTGAGGCGATGACAAACCCAAGGGTTAATAACAATGCAGCTCCTACACTTTCCATATCAGGCATATTGATTCTCTCTTTAATTTATAATAACTTAGTCAACCTGTGAAAAGGTTACTTCGAATTTGGCATAATCCGTTGAAAAATCTCAGGTATTTAAAATACTTTGCCAAACTTGTCGTTGTGGCTGCAAACTTAAAAAGCCTGGTTTTTTCAAATGCTTACACTGTTTTTCACGTTTCTGTACATGTTTCTGTATAAGGGTTTGGATTATTTTACTGTATCTTTTTAGTTTAAAGCATTTTACAATAAATGCTATTTTTTAGCTCGAGGTTTACTTAAAAAATGTCGCTTACCATTTCCGAGCTTGAAGCAGAAAGAGCTAAAATTCTTGAAGAGATCGAGAATAAAGCCCAGACGATTTCAGGTGATGCAACGCCTTCCAGTAAATCCCCTTCTTTAAAAAGCTGGTTAAACGCAGCTGAAGAGGTGATGCCTGCTTCTAAAGCACCCCATAATGCAAACTCAAAGAGAGCGGATAAACAGATGAGAACACCTCAAAACGCCAAATCAAATTATCAATCTCAGGTTTTAAAAACACCAAAAAATAAAGCCAATAAAGCTTCCTTTTTTGGTGTTTTAATCATGCTTACTTTATTATTAACCCTATTAGGGGTTATTTACATTGCTTACAGTAGCATTCATAAAGAACTTCAAAATGTACTGCTGGCTCATGAGCAATCTATTGAAAAAATACAAAGTATTCAAACGGATATGAATGCTCTGCAAAAAGCCATTGCAACAGGAGGAAAAGTAGAGTTATTTGTGGCATTGGAAGATAAGATTTTTGCACTTGAATCACAGGTGGTGGCATTAAAAAATCAAGTAGACTTGCTCGCGACTTCTGACAGCCCCTCTCTAAAAGAAGAGAATACCTTACCTGAAAACACTCACGTTACAACAGCAAATAAAGCAACACAAGAAGCAACACAGGTGGCAGACAGCCCATTGGTTACGCAAGCAACGCTAGAACAAAGCTTACAGCGCTATACTGAAAAATTAGAGGCTCAAATTGATCAAAAATTTGAGAAAATATTAAACTATATTTCACAAAATAACCGAGGGGGGGAGAAAAAAGAAGAGAATCGAAATCTCTCTCTCACGAGTGATTCTGATCGTAAGCTTAACATTGAGACTAATGTTTCTGATGTTAAAAAACCCGTTATAGAGCAGCCTTTGGTGCAACTGATTAAGCCTGTTGAAGCTCCCAAGGAGCCTAAGCAACCTGATTTACAGGCAACCAAGCCCCCTGTTGCACATTATTCGGCAGATGTAAAATGGCTTATGAGTGAGCCTCCTATGCACTATACGTTGCAATTAGCCAGTATGCTCGATCAAAATTCGTTACAAAATATGGTGATTAAAAAGCAGTTAAAACAAACTCGGATTTTGCCACAAACACGAAATGGAGTAACCAATTATGTTTTAATTATGGGGTCTTTTTCAGATCGAAAGCTGGCGACTGCGTTAGCAAAACAGCTTAAATCTGAATCGGGTATTTCTCCCTGGATTCGTAAAATAAAAGATCTTTCTGCACGAATTCAATAAATACAGGAAGCGGTAGGGGGGAATTATTCTGGGCCTTCTTTAAACACCGGTAGCTCAATAACAAATCGAACCCCTTCTATGGCTTGCCCGTCGTATTTACTAAAATTCTCAGCGTAAATTCGGCCATGATGATAAGTGGTAATGAGCTTGGCAATATACAGCCCTAATCCCAAGTGTGCATGGTCATCTTGGTTTAAAGCACGAATAGATGTCATGCCGTCAAAAATTTGTTGTTCATGTCCTTCAGGCAACAATGTACCTGAGTTTTCAATAGTAATGATGACCTTATTGACTTTTAGTTGACCGGTTACGGTAATGGGAATACGGCCATTTGAAAAGTCTTTGGCATTGCTAATCAGTTTATCCATAAGTTGCTCAATCATAAAGCCATCGCCTAACACCATAATGTCTTCAGAAAGGTTGTGATTTATGTATTTAAGATTCCATTCTGGGTGAAGATCTATATTATTTTGCATATAGTGATTGAGCATGACCCCAATCGGGAAAGGCTCAGGAGTCTGGCTTTTCAAGCTGTCTTCAATACTGGTGGCTTCTGATAAAGAAGCAATAATTTGTTTAAGTTGTGCTAAAGCATGTTTGGCATAATCAAGCTGAATATGCTGAATATCCTTTTCGAGTAAGCTTAATGCCATTGATAAACGGTTTAAAGGATTATGAAGTTCATGTCTAAGGGTTTTAGGAAGTTGTTTTAAATAGCGCTCATAAGCCCCTAGTTGCTTGAGCATTTCGTGAATATGGTTACGTAAATCAGAGAGTTCATCTTGGTATTGCAGATTAGTTTGGTCGGGAAAATTAAGATCGGTTAAAGCACCTTTAAAGCTAAAAACTTTTTTAACATCATTGTCTAAGCGCAAGATTCTATTAGATAAAGAGGCCGTATGAATAATCGCTCCAATAATAACAATAAGAAAGATAATGGAGCTGATTCCTACCATTCGATAAAAATCGTTAAGGCTTGCGCTAAACAGTGTTTCAATACGCTCTTCCAATACCAGTGTTCCAATAACCCGATTATTAAACTTTAAAGGCGTTGCTGCCATTAAAGAAACCGGTTGGTGGTGGGTATTCATTCGATATTGTTGAATCGTTTGTCCCTGAAAAGCACGTTTAATTAAGTTAAGCTCAGGTGTTTTACTTTGAGGGTAAGGATAGGGAAGTGAATAGGGAATAAAGGCCGCCAACGTTTTAATTAAAGTTTTACCAATGGTAGTAAAAATATCAGTCTCGGGCTCATCCTCTTTACTAGGTAAATTCCCAACCACATAAGTGGTAATGCCGTGCGAGTTTACGACCCAAAGTACTGAGTTAGATAAATTTAAATGGGGGAGATGGGTCGGTGTTCCAGCCTGAATTTGCAACGCCCATAAATCGGGACGGTTTTCTAAAATAAGCGATAAGTTTTTAACCGTTTGTTTTTGAATAATTGCCTGGTTGGTTAGCATAATACGGTTAAAATCAATGGCAAATCGATAGGCTAAAAAAGGCAAAATAGTTAATAAAAGCAATAAAATAAAAAAGCGTGCTCGGATGGACAGGCGTAGATTGAGTGATTTTAAAATCATAATAAATGGTGTGTCCATCAAATGGTTAAAAATGTACCCATACGAGACAAAAAGATTTGGATGTCAGACACTCCAGTCAAAACAAATGCTTCTCTTTTGCCTTTTTTAGCAGAACAGTGAAAAAAGGTGAGAGGTGATTTAGTTTTTTTCTTTCCAGCTGTATCCACGTCCATATTCATTATGAATTAAGTCAAAATCAGGGGTGATTTTTTTAAATGCATTGCGAATACGACAAATATGAGTGTTAATCGTGTTACGCTCTACAACTCCTTGAGTGGAAGATTGCAAGGCATCGTAAGAGATAACATTGGCCTCACCAGCCATAGCAAACTGTTTAAGCATTTCAAACTCGGTGGCTGTAAGATCTAAAGGTTTATCGTGCCAATAGGCTCGATATTGATCAAGAGAAAGCTCTAAATATGGAATTTTAGAAACGTCATTTTCATCCGCTTGTGCTTGGCCACTTCCTGTAATACGCAACAAATTTTTAACTTTAACAATGAGCATATCGAGGCTGATTGGTTTGGGTAAATAATCAATCGCTCCTAATGCATGTCCTGTATAAATATCAAATTCAGTTTGTCTTTCTGATAAAAAGATAATAGGGATTGGTTGATTATACCCTAATAAATGTTTGGCCAAATCAAACCCTCCATCTACCTCAGAACCTAAAATAATGTCTGAAATCACAAGGTTAGGCAGTGATTCTGAAAAACTTTCTTCGGCACTTTGACGGTTGTCGAAAGAGTCGACCGAAAAGCCTTGTTGTTCCAAAGCGGTTACTAGGCTTTCCAGTTGAATGGGATCATCTTCTATGACAGCAATATGAAAGTCTGTATTTGGCATAATGTATTTTTCCCGAGTTATGTCTGTTTATTTATGTTTACTGAATACAAAATTATTTTGACTATTTTAACGAATATGTTGAAAGTCCAGTACTTGCATATTCATAATTAAACCAGCATCCTGAATTGGTAAGACAATCGCATCTTTTTCTGATTCATTATGATGTGAATGCCACCAACCTGGAGGGGTAATAAAAGCAGATCCCGATGTCCAAACAGCCTTAACAGGATCAATGATATTTCCTTCGGTATCAATCTCTTTACCAATAAGTGTGTAAGTATTTTCGCTTGCAGTCACGCAAAAATCCAGCGCAATGGAGTTGTGACGATGTGGCTTTTGAGTGACTCCAGCAGGTAATACGTTGTACAGCGCCCACAATGTATGGGTTAAAGTCATGGTAATAGGAAAATTCGGGTTTGAAAGTAAAAAACCGGTACGATTACGGCCTTCCGCAATTTTCCGAACGGCTTCAAGTTCTTTTGTTAAGAATTCTTGGGTATAAAGTACAGGTTCAAAACGTGGTTCGGTAGGGGTTGCACCTAAATAGGTTAAAAGTGGGGCATCATGAACCCAATAAATAGCAGTGTCTTGTGTTGCAGAATGAATAGCGTCGGGCAATGCCGGGAGGGTAAATAAGTCCCCCGTTTTCCATTCAATTGTTCCCTCTTTCATTTGTGTTCGTCCTGCACCACGAATAACATAAAAAACTTGGGAGGTTGCTTTGGCATTTGTTTTAAGTGTATCACCTTCACAAATTCGTAAAAAACTGGCCATTAAATTAGGTGACGTGGCAGGGCCATTTGTTTTTAACGTGTCTGATAGGTCAAATGGAATAATTTGAGTGGTATGGCCTGTTTGATGCAAATGATTTGGGTAAGCAATAACATCAATATCTGGCATAGGTGGATTAACCGCAGACATATATTCTTTAACGTGTGCTTGGTGTTGCCATTTTTGTTGTGCGACTTCTTGAATATGCTCTGAATGAATGCGATTCATATAAATAACGGCTTTAACCTATAATAGTACTAATTACAGGCATTATAAAGAGAAACGAAACAGTTAAGCAAACAAATTTATCCTGCTTCGCTTAAAAAAAAGCCAATAATAAAGCATCCTCTCAAATCCCCAACCAAAAGAGCTAAGCCAAATGACCTGCTTCTACGTTCTCTTTTCTTACCGTATCGACCTACATTAAGTCCGACTGACTCCGAGTTTAAATTTATTGAGCTTTTTGCGTTCACTGGAAGAGGGGATGTTTAAAGATTCTCGATATTTTGCGATGGTTCGACGAGCAACGGAAATGTCTTTTTCTTCTAAAAGTGCCATGAGTTTATTGTCACTTAAAGGTTTTTTAGGGTCTTCTTTATCAATAAGGCTTTTTATGTGCGATTTTATGGCTGTTGCAGACTGGTCGGCGCTACCATATTGACTCACTCCCGTTGAAAAGAAGTACTTTAATTCATAAGTACCACGTGGGGTTTGCATGTATTTTTGGTTGGTGGCTCTGGAGATAGTTGATTCGTGTAAGTCTAAATAATCCGCCACCTCTCTTAACACTAGTGGTTGCATGGCTTGTTCGCCTTCTTCAAAAAATTGGCTCTGTTTTTCAACAATAAAACGACCAACTTTTAAAAGGGTTTCTCCACGGCTGTGAATACTTTTAATCAGTCCTTTTGCTTCAATAAGTTGCTCTTTTATTTTTTTAGATTGCTCATTATCTTTAAGAGTATTTGCTAAATCAACGTATTCGGTATTGATGGTCAAGCGCGGAAAAGCGTTAGCATTAAGTTCAATTAACCAGCCTTGCCCAGCACGTTTAATTCGTAAGTCAGGAATAATAATTTCAGATTGCGTGGAGGAAAAATTACGCCCTGGTCTAGGGTTTAAGGATTGAATGAGTTTAAACAGCGTGGTAAGTTCTGCATCATTTAATTGATACAATTTTTTGATACGCTTATGATCGTGAAACTCAAGCCAATCAAAGTGTTCGCTAACCAGCTGTTTTGCCGTGACGACAAAAGGGCTGTTTGGTAAAGCAGCTAACTGTAAAAGAAGAGACTCTTGTATGTTTTGGGCGCCCACACCTGTGGGTTCAAATTGTTGAATGATCTTCAATACGGTCGATAATTCATTAAGTGTATAAGGGGATTCCGGAGTTTCTTTTTGATTAATTTCAGCAAGCAGGGCATTAAGTTCGGATGAAAGGTAGCCTTCATCTGTAATATCATCAATAATGTAAGATGCCAAAGTCGCTTGACGTTGTTCCCAGGGATAAATATCAGCTTGCCAATAAAGATGGTCATGCAGTGTTTTTTCAGAGGCCGTATAATTTTCAGCACTTACATAATCATCTTGCGATTGTACACCTGTGGAAGAAGGGGTATGGTCAGAGTAAACCTCATCCCAGTTACAGTCAATTTCAAGGTTATCAGAAAGTGCCTTGTTTTCGTTAATATCAATGGGCTGTTCATCTTGAGTTAATTGTTCTGAAGCTTCATTCTCTTTTTTGATCTCATTTTTTTCCAACGCTTCAATCAACTGTTCTTCTTCAATCAACTGTTCTTCTTCAATTTCTAGGATAAAGTTGGTTTCTAAGGTCGTCTCAATGGTTTGTTGCACCTCTAAAGCAGAGTACTGCAATATTTTTATTGATTGCTGTAGCTGAGGGGTGAGCTTTAGTTGCTGACCCATATTGATTTGTAAACCGGGCATAAGTGCCATCTGAACAACAACTCCTTAAAAAGTGCTAAGCTAATTTATCTAATTTAATCATGACTAACTTAATTGTGATTACTACACCGGAGGCATTTACAGCCATTGCGATGCATTACAGTATCAGTAATCGTACAGGGTTTTCATTATAATAATCGAAATTGAACTTTAAAACTTTAATTTACTTTCAAATGAGTCATAAATTTATTTAAAAAATATTATTTAAACAGTAAACAAATGCATATGGTATCAGGACTAAAATGGGTTTCAATTTGATATTAAAATTAAAGAAACCATTTTGTAATTCACTGAATTAAAAGGTAAATTCCTTAAAAAGACCTTAAACAAGAAACGCTAATTTATTCGTATAATGTATATTATGTTAAATTGGTGTTTGCATGAAACAAGATTAAGTAAATGAAAGTCCCCCTGTTTAAAAACCTAGTGGTTCAAATTAGTGTTTATTTTTTATCTACTTAATATTAAGTAGATAAATTAAATCAGCACTTCCTAAGAAGCATTTGGCAAAATGGTTAATATTTTTTCGGGCGGTCTGCCTAACACCACGTTATGGCCAATTTGAACAATAGGACGTTCAATTAATTGTGGATGCTGAACAAGAAGCTCCAACCATTCATCCTCTGTTTTTGTTTCTGAAGTGCTTAAATCAAGCTCTTTAAATAGAGGTTCACCTGTTCTTATCAGTTCCATTGGAGTTATTCCCATTATCTGGCAAAGAGACCTTAATGTATCTTTTGAAGGTGTATTATCCAAATACCGAATTTCTTCAATATCAAGGGCATTTTCTTGTAGCAAGGCGAGACTCGCACGGCTTTTTGAGCAACGTGGATTGTGGTAAATAGTGGCTTTTGTCATTTTAATTATTCTCCTCTGAAGGGTCATCGTTGTTTGAATTGACATCCAGTCGGTTACTTAAAGCCGCTTCAACCGCTTCAATTCTGGATTTACATAACTGGTAGGCTCGCGTAGCTTCATCTACCATTGGTACCAGTTCATCAATATCAACGTCGGAAGCATCTGACAAGGTTTGTGCAATTTTTTGCAGGGTTTGATAATTTTCTTTAAAACTTTCGGTTGATTGGTTCATTATTTCATCCATTATTTATTAAAAAATGAGGGTACTGTGAAAAAATCCCCCCCTTCTTCTTTTTACCCGTGTGTCTTTTTTTATTTAAAAGCCTCACGACATTGTCTCATAAACATTCATATATATACTCTTATAATAGGCCCTTTTGGGTATCTACTTTTACATAAACCGCTCCGTCAATAAACTCTAATTGTAATCGTTGAGCTTTCAGTGCTTCTTTGGCGGAGGTAATGGGTTTTTGGCTGTCTGCTTTTTTTGCAATGCTAAATCCTCGGCTTAATTGTGTTTTAGGGCCAGAGCTTAAAATGAGTGCCATCCACTGATTAATCTGTTGACGGTTTTGTTGTAACACCCGTTTTGTACCTTCTTTGCTTTTAAGGTTTAACTGTTCAAGCTCCAGTTTTTTTAGTGCAATTTTATGATGCAGCTGTGTCGCAATTCTGTTTTCCGTTTCATTTAATGCTCGCTTGTTTGAAGACACCACTTCTCCACCAAAGCGTTTAATGTGTTGTTGCAGTGGTTCTAGTTCATGTTTATAGCGAGTTACAAGTTGTTGACTTTTATAAGTAATGGTTTGGTTTAATTGAGCAAGATTTTGCTCTAATTGTTTTAACGAAAGCAGACTGGAGTGCTTAATTTGTTTCCAATGCGTTAAAGCCGCTTGTGCTTGTTGAAAAATTTCATGACGAATATGTCCAATGACTTTGCTGGGTGTGTCAAAACGTTGATTGGCTACTTCATCCAAAATAGTGGTGTCTCGTTCGTGACCAATACCCGTGATAACCGGTAGTTTTGCTTCACAAACCAGGTGTGCTAAAGAGTAGGTGTTTAACATATTTAAATCTAATTTTGCCCCCCCTCCTCTAATAATGACCAGCACATCAAATGGTTTGGAGTGATGAAGTGCGGATACGGCCTGAAAGGCAGCTAACATTTCTTGTTGAACAGCATCGCCTTGAAATGCGCTGTAAAAATATTTAAATTCACAGAGATTTAATGCCTGTAACTGATTGGCGTCGGCTCTAAAATCTCCTAATCCTGCGGCATCAGGAGGAGCAATAACCGCGACTCTAAAATAATCGGAAGGCAAGGTAAGCTGTTTGTTTTTGTCGTAACATTTTTCTAAAATAAGTTGTTTACGAATGGTGCTTAAATTTTTCTCTATGTCGCCCAGAGTGTAGCTTGAGTCAATGTCTTGTACTACCATTGAGAAACCATATTGCTCATGAAAACTGACTTCCATTAACAACAATACTTTTTGTCCTGCTGCCAGTACGCTACCGGTATCTTTTTCAAAGCGTTGTAATAATGTAACGGCTTGGCGTTGCCAAATCATCGCTCGGCAATGAGCAAGGGTTTGACCCTGTTCATTACTTTCAGTTAACTCTAAATAGACATGACCGCGACGTTTATTTAAGTTTGCAATTTCAGCTACCACCCAAGTTGCACCAGGAAACCCTTGGCGCAACACCCCTTGAACTTTTTGTAGTAAAACCGAAAGCGTTATGCCCTTAGCTTCATGGGATGGATTGTGTTCATTGTGGTGAGATGATGGAAAGGATGACATCAAATTGGTTTGTGACGTGACGGATTGCTCACTTATTGTGTCTGGTAGCCATTGATTAAAAAGTGCAATATTTTCAGATAACCCGGAAGGAACGTACCATCTTTTACAACGGGCATCCCATCGTGCACCAAGTTGTTTGGCTTGATCTTTTTCTTTAAAGGGAACGTCTAAAAAAATCATACAGAATCTTCAATACGTTGTGTTTCATTTAAAATAAGCTGATAGGCCGCTTGCACGACCTCAATCCCGGCGCCAGGTTGAAATGCGTTTTCAGATAGATAGCGACGCCACATTCGGGCACCTGGTAAGCCATGAAACAGGCCAAGCATGTGACGCGTTACCTGATTTAATTTCCCCCCCTCTGATAGGTGGGCTTCTATATAAGGGTACATATTTTGTAACACTTGTTCACGAGTTATGATGGCTTTTTCCTTATGATAAAAAGTAGAATCAACATAAGCCAATAAGTACGGTCTTTCATACGCCGCACGCCCTAACATTATTCCGTTTACGGCAGGTAATGCTTCCCCCCCCTGCTCTGGAATTTTCCAAGAATTTAAGTGAATTTTTCCTTGTTCAAGTGTGGTAATTCCACCATTAACGGCAATTGAAAGTGTTGGGAAATTGTGTTTAACTTGATGAACCCAGTCGTATTTTAAGGGAGGAATATCTCGATTCTCTTTTGGAGAAAGTCCTTGTAACCACGCTTTACGAGCATGAATAATCATACCATCCACACCTGCGGCCACCAACTCTTCTACAAAGTGGTTCAAAGAATCAAAAGATTCTTGGTCGTCGATTCCAATACGGCACTTTACAGTAACGGGAATGGTCACTTTGGCTTTCATGCTTGCTACACATTCAGCTACTAATTTAGGGTGCGCCATTAAACAGGCACCAATCATATTATTTTGAACCCGATCACTTGGGCAACCAACATTTAAATTGATTTCAGCGTAACCCCACTCCTCCCCTAACGCGGCAGATTGTGCCAAATCCTCTGGTTTGCCTCCTCCTAACTGCAGTACAACCGGGTCTTCAAAATCACTATGGCCGAGAAAGCGCGGTAAATTATTACCATAAATAATCGCACCGGTGGTCACCATTTCACTGTAAAGCCAGGCGTGTGTTGTTAATTGGCGGTGAAAATAACGGCAATGACGATTGGTCCAGTCCAACATGGGCGCAACACTGAACTGGTTGGCACTGTTTAAATGCTGAGAGAAAAAATCAGAAGATAAATGAGGTTTTGGGGGCTTCAACGTAAACGTATGCATGAACAATCTCAATCAAAGGATGTATAAATTATACCCTAAAGGAAAAAGAGAAATAGAGTAGAGAACTTTCTCAATAAAAGCCAAACGGTATATGTCTATTAACAGCTTATCTCCTCTATTTCTGGTCGAGGTTGAGTAACTGGTCAAGTGGTTCGCTTAAATAAAATCCCTGACTGTAATCAATGCCTTCATTTTTAACATGTTCATACACCACTTGACTGCATACAAACTCTGCAATGACTTTCATGTTTAATTTTTTAGCAAAGACAATCATGGATTCAACGACCGAAAGTGCAACAGGGTCTTGCCCTAAGTTTTTAATGAGCGAGCCATCAATTTTAATGTAATCGGCCTGTAACTTGGCCAGATGTTGGTAATTGGCATAACCACTGCCAAAGTCATCAATGGCAATTTTTGCTCCCAATTTTTTAAGTTTGGAAATGAATTTAAAAATGGCATTATCATCCTCAAGTGCTTGGTTTTCAAGAATTTCAAATGTTACCTGATTCCCAATATCATAATACTGAATGGCCTCAAAAATCATATTTTGAGTACTGGAACTTAAAATGTCTTCCAGTGAAATATTGACTGAAAAATTAAGTCCTGTTCCCTTAAAAGCCCTAAACGATTTATGGATCATGGCTTCGGTAATAATGGGATACATTTGAATCATCTGTGCGATCTCAATAAACACGAGTGGAGGAATCACTGCCCCTTCTGAGTCTTTTAGGCGAGCGAGGCATTCGTATTTAACCAACTCACCTGTGAGGTTATTGAAAATAGGTTGAAAAACAGGGTACAGCCTGTTTTCCAAAATGGCACTTCGAACTTCATGAGCAAGCTGAATTTTGTCGTGAGAGTCTTTAAATTGTTCAATGCAGTAGTGAACAAAATTCTCTTTCTTTAAACGCGCCTCTTTACCAGAGAGTTCTGCTTGAATTAATGTTTTGTCTGAACCATCACACTTACTAAAAACCCAAGTAGCTTGCACTAAAATATCAAACCCCAAAATCTGATATGTATGTGAAAAAGCGGCTTTATTTAGTATTTTCATGCTTGTCTCTAATGTGTCAGTATCAATAACACGCGTTAAGATCGCGTATTCATCAGAAGGCAGTTTATACAATCGTGGACGTATTAAAGCATGTTCATTTTGTGTTAAATGTTTCTGTAAGTTTCTAGCCACTTTAGAAAGCAGTTCATCGCCCGCTTCCAAGCCATAAAACCCGTTAATTTTAGAAAAATTATTAATGTTAATTACAATAAGAACTTCATTTTTACAATTTTGTAAATCTTGAAGCAGAGATTGCCGGCTGGGTAGCTTAGTTAAATTATCAATTAATGTGGATTGAATTAATTCTTGTGATTTTTTCTTTACTTCATACTCCAGCTTTGAATTTAAAGCTTCAAAGTCCTTTGAAATATTGACCGCAAAATTTGAAACAGAAATTAAGCTATTGGCATAATTTTTTTCTTTTTCTGAGGCATGCTGAAAAGGTTTTGCCAGAGTATCAATATCTAAATGAAATTCACTATGACAGGACTCTGACAAAGAAAGCAATGTCATTGACTGATTTAAAAAACTGGGCTTCTCATGTTCTTTTGAATAAAAAAATTCGCCATAAGTATAAAAACCGGCCACATTATTACGGTCTTTGAATGGTTCCATTTCACAGCGTATTTCTTGCCCCAGACAATTTCGCCTAGCCATACAGGAATAAATAAAAATCGATTCTACAGGAGAGTTTTTCAGTTCTTCTAAAGTATGGTTTGTTTCATTAAGAATGTATTCTTTACTGCCGATACCAAATTGAACCTGATCCCCCTCATGTATTTTTCCTGCAAACTCTAATGCCCCTTCTTCTAGGTTTCTTACAACCGTTCTTCCTATGCAAGCGCCCTTTTCAAGCTTAATTAAAGGAAACTTAATGAGTAAAAAATCATTGCTTAATATGGGGTTTTGTCCTCCAATCAAGTCTGAACCAAAGTATCTTTCATACATTGATTGTGCAGGCTCTCCATTGATTTCATAAACAATGTTGCTATTTGCTCGTGTTACCGTCATAGGCTGACCAACAGGTTGCCAGCCAAAATTATAATAGGTGTTTACATACAGTTGAGTGCTGTTTAAAGCAACACCTACGGCACCATGCTCACTGATTTGATTGAGAGTAAATACAAAAGTATTGTTTAAATGTCCATTATCCCCAGCCATTCCGCCAGCAATAACCATGTGAGGTGCCACCTCCGTCAGGCCAAATAAAAATTCTTCTCCGCAAGTATGTAAACCGTCAGAAAATGCAATTATTGCTTGGGTTTCATTTTGAACAATTTCCAATCCTAATAAACGGCCTGTTTTAAAACTATACCCCGTATCAGGTACTAGGGCGGAGGTTAAGGTGGTGCGTTCAAACTGTGTAAATGACAGCATTGTTTGGTTAAGACCCGAGATTGTGCCATTAATAATATTGCCATTTGAACTTGCCCCAATTAAAACCGCTTGTAAAAATTGCGTCTGCAATTCGGATAAAATTTGCTGAATGGCCTCTTTTTTTGTGATTGTGGTAAACATTTGAATCAATAATGCTGGATTATCCGTTAGATTTTCTTTTCTTAAAAAGGGAATTAGATTATCCATACCGGAATAGCAATGATTAACTGTTTTCACTTTGTAGACCTTTTTAAATGCAATGCATGAGTTGGTTTTTAAACATTGGAGATAAAAAGCATACTCTGAAAACTAACAATTAAAAACTTATTTTTGTTGATTTTAATCAATTTTATCAGAACCATAATAAATGAAATGGCTTTAAATAAGCATAACCTCCAATTAGGCAGGTAAAAAGCATTAAATAGTATGCAACCAAAAAAGTTTTTTAAACGTATGATAAAAACTAAAAAAATAAGAATTAATCTTTAAAATCGCTAGAATAAGAGCTCTAAAATAAACATGAATGGTTTAATTCTAAATGCAAATAGCTCGTGATCTTTTTCCGCTTATTTTTAAAAAAGAAGACTTAACTTCAGAACAATTAATTCGATGTGAATTGGCGTGTGCCATTGCGCTTGAAGCGCAAAGTCTGCCAGAAAGTGGGGTCGTTCGTAGCGTAGATGTAGCTCAGATTTTATCAAAATTAAATGTGGATGAAGAAACGCTGATTGCCACATTAGTGAGTGATACCAATTTGGTGAATATTTATACCATTGAGATGATTGAAGCACGCTTTGGAGCATCCACCGCAGAATTGGTTTTGGGAATTCGAAAGTTGAACCAGTTTAAAGAATTTGATGTGAATCGCCGATCTGATGATGTTCAAAATGAACGATTGCGCCAAATGCTTTTGGCCATGACCTCTGATATTCGAATTATGATTGTTAAACTGGCTTATAGAGTTGCACGTTTACGCCATTTAAAATATGAAGACCCTGATGTTTGCCATCAAATCGCATCAGAAACCGAGCTTATTTTTTCCCCCCTTGCGAACCGTTTAGGGATTGCACAATTAAAATGGGAACTCGAAGACCTTTCTTTTCGTTATTTACATGAAGAAAAATACAAGGAAATTGCAACCCAACTTAGTGTAAAGCGAGAAGAACGGGAAGCGTATATTCAGCGTACAATGGAAACACTAAACCATTTGTTACACTCTCATAACATTAAAGCCAATATTTCAGGACGTCCCAAACATATTTACAGTATTTGGAAAAAAATGCAACGTAAAAACCTGCCGATTGATGAACTCTATGATTTAAGAGCCATCCGTATTTATGTTGATTCTGTAAAAGACTGTTATGAAGTTTTAGGTCTAATACACAGTCGCTGGAGTTATGTAAAACAAGAGTTTGACGACTATATTGCAACGCCCAAAGAAAATGGTTATCAATCCATTCATACCGTTATTATTGGTCCAGAAGGTAAAACAGTTGAAATTCAAATTAGAACCCCCGAAATGCACTATAACTCAGAATATGGTGTTGCTGCACACTGGCGTTATAAAGAAGGAGGCAAAGGCGTTGACAAAAGTTTAGAAAAGAGCATTTCAAATGTTCGCCAACTGCTAGAAAATTCTGATGACCCAGAAGTGTTTAAAGAAATTAGCACCGAATTACAGAGTCAAAATATTTTTGTTATGACACCCAATAATGACATTATTACTTTAAGACAAGGTGCGACCCCCCTTGACTTTGCCTATAATATTCATACCCAATTAGGGCATCGTTGTCGTGGTGCCAAAATAAATGGGCGTATAAAACCTTTAAGCACCCCTTTAAAAACAGGAGACAAGGTTGAAATTTTAACGATTAAAAATGGAGAGCCAAGCCGAAATTGGTTAAATCCAAATTTGGGCTATCTTACCAGTAGCAGTGCTCGTAACAAGGTCCGTAACTGGTTTAATAAACAAAATAAAGAAGAAAATATTCAAATTGGTGAAGCCATCTACCACCGGGAAGTCAAGCGTCTTCATGCTGAATCCATAACGCTCAAACAAATGCTTGAACGGTTTCACTATGATAACAGTGAATTATTTTTTGAAGACATCGGAAAAAGCCGTATTAACGAGCGTCAATTAACCAGCGCCATTCAACGACTTTTAAAACCACAATCCAAATTAGAGAGTAGTCAAAAATCCTTCACTTTTAAAACAGGAGAGTTTTCTTCACCGGCAGAAGAAAACATTGCCTATGTGGTTGGCGCCACACATTTAACAACACATCTGGCACCCTGTTGCCAACCCACATCGAGTGATGAAATTGTGGGCTATGTTACACGAGGGCGTGGTATTACCGTACATCAAAAAGAGTGTGCCAATATACTGAACCTAAACCATGACGACCTTCAGAGGTTGATTGAGGTTTCTTGGAGCAGGCAGCAGGCAGAGCAACCAGACTACCAAATTTATTTACACATTGTGGCATTTGATCGAAAGGGATTATTACGAGATGTTATGGTTACACTGTCACAACTGAATATTAATTTAATTGAAAGCCAAACGCATACTGATTTACAAGAGCGAACTGTAGAGATGACGCTGACATTGGAGGTGGATAACCAGGTCGTATTAGGTGATATTTTGGATTATATTGAACGCATTCCAAACATTGAGTCTGCATCCATTTCAAAGTGTCAATAATATTCTTTCCAGAAAAGATTTAACACATTATGAACAAGCTCAAATGGTGATGGATAGACTGAATAACCGCCCTCGAAAAACTCGAGGAGGAAAAACACCTAATGAACTATTTATGGGCTACAAGTGGATTTACTTGTAGCATAATTTAGAAATTGCAGTTATTACTTGAATCTGCGACTGAAAAAATGTGGGATTTAAATAATAAAAAAGCCCGCAAATATTAAGTTATTTGCGGGCTTTAAAATGTGGCGTCCCGTAGGGGAGTCGAACCCCTGTTACCGCCGTGAAAGGGCGGTGTCCTAGGCCTCTAGACGAACGGGACAATTTTTGTGTGATATTTTAGCCTATTAGCACTTTATTTCTTCGTTGGTCGTCGGTCACATACCGTTGTATGCTCCCTTCTCCCGCCTTGAACTAAGGTAAAAACAGTCTAAACTTCTACACAAAACTAACTTAATTAAAAGGTTAGTTTTTTTATTGTTTGTATCTCAACAAACGATGGATTGAATGTCATAACACGGCCTAGTGTGCTCTTTTCAACCCATCTAAATATGGAGCGGGAAACGAGGATCGAACTCGCGACCCCAACCTTGGCAAGGTTGTGCTCTACCGCTGAGCTATTCCCGCAAAGTGGCGTCCCGTAGGGGAGTCGAACCCCTGTTACCGCCGTGAAAGGGCGGTGTCCTAGGCCTCTAGACGAACGGGACACGCATGTGATTTTTATCATTTGTTTTATTAGATTAAAATAAAACATCTTATTAAAAAATCAATATGATCAACTTCTAAACTCGGCCTAGTGAGTTGTAGTTTATCTGGACTAAAAAAGCCAGATGGTGGAGCTAAGCGGGATCGAACCGCTGACCTCAACACTGCCAGTGTTGCGCTCTCCCAGCTGAGCTATAGCCCCTCAAGCTGATAGGGGCGTATTATATAGAGTTGGGGGTTAGCGTCAACCCTTAATTAAAAAAAAGAGCCATCTTTTTTATGATAAATGTTTAAAGTTTCTCTAAGTTATTGTTTTTAATTTTTTACCTCCTTATTATTAAGATTGTTTGCGTACCTCAATAAAATCCAGTGCCATCTGAATCCGCTGAATACAACGTACTTTACCAATTAATTCAGCTGTGGCATCAATGGCAGGAGACTGCCCTCCCCCTGTAATTGCAACCCGCAAGGGCATACCAACTTTTCCCATTCCCAGTTCTAATGTTTCAGCGGTGGCATTAATTTCAGCATGAATCGCTTCAGCCGTCCATTCCTCAAGTTGTTCTAACTTACTGAGTAATATTTTAAGAGGCTCTTCTGCTACTGGTCTTAAATGTTTTTTGGCGGCACTGGCATCAAAAGACTCAAAGTCGTGATAAAAATAAACCGCACCCTGCGCCATCTCAATTAAGGTTTTAGCGCGGTCTTTTAATAAGCAGGTCACTTTAACCAATTCAGGGCCTTGTGATAAATCACACCCCATTTCAACCATAAAATGGGCTACGTAGCGCGCAAGATGTTCAGGGCAAGCCATTTTAATATGTTGCTCATTCACCCATGTTAATTTAGCGTAATCGAACGTTGACGGCGAACTGTTCACATTAACTAAATCAAAATATTCCACCATCTCGTCCATCGTAAAGATTTCTTGATCACCATGTGACCAACCTAAGCGCACCAAATAATTAAGTAACGCTTCAGGTAAAAACCCCTGCTCCTTATATTGCAACACACTCACCGCGCCATGACGCTTGGAAAGGCGACTGCCATCTTCACCCAATACCATCGGAATATGTGCAAACTTAGGCACATCTGCCCCAATCGCTTTATAAAGATTAATCTGGCGTGGTGTATTGTTTAAATGATCATCACCACGAATAACATGTGTCATTCCCATGTCCCAATCGTCTACCACTACCGTTAGGTTATAAGTAGGCGTACCATCTGAACGAGCAATGATTAAATCATCCAGCTCTTTATTGGCAACGGTCACTTGGCCTTTAACCAAGTCGTCAATCACCACCTCACCATCCAGCGGGTTTTTAAAACGAATAACAGGCTTAACGCCTTCAGGCGGTTCACCGCTAAACTCACGGTAACGGCCATCATAACGGGGTTTTTCGCCTGCTGCTTTTTGTGCTTCACGCATGGCATCCAGTTCTTCTGGCGTTGCATAACAATAATAAGCTAGGTTCTTTTCAAATAAAGAATCAATTACCTCTTTGTAGCGTTCAAAACGATGCGTTTGATAAATAGGGCCACGATCATAATCTAACCCTAACCAGCTCATTCCCTCTAAAATGGCATTTACCGAGGTTTCTGTAGAGCGCTCTAAGTCAGTATCTTCAATGCGTAACGTAAACTCCCCCCCCATTCTTTTTGCATACAGCCAAGAATAAAGCGCAGTTCTTACGCCACCAATATGTAAATAACCCGTTGGGCTAGGGGCAAAACGAGTACGAATCACAAAACACTCCCATCTATTTTTTAGGATTTTAGAAAAAAGACATTATAAACGGTGTGATGCACCTGGGGAAGCGATTTAATCAGCACTTTTCTGGATGTTGATAAAGATTCACACAACGTTGTACCTATACGCTATGCTCTTATTTTGTCGACATTTAAACATAACCTGGCAGAGCCACGATTCAAAATAAAGAACCGTCAAATTAAGTCAGGTTTTCTTTTTACAGCTAAATTGTTTGGACAAGTTATTTATTCGCTGACTATTGTAGTTTACGTCTTTCATTTTGAGCATCTTTAATGATATGAATGCCGCCTCGAATAACAACCATTGAAATAATAAGGCCAATGAGAATATCAGGAAATCTTGAATCTAAGAGATAAACTAAAATACCAGCAAATATAATTCCTAAATTCGCAATGACATCATTTTTAGAAAACACCCAACTGGCTCTCATATGAACCTCGCCATTTTTATGCTTTGAAATGAGCTGAAGGCAAATAAGATTTGCAATAAGTGCTAAAATTCCTACAGAAATCATTAAGATTGATTCTGGCTCGCTTCCTAATATCGTGCGACGAACGATATCAATAAAAACGAGAATACCAAGTAAAACTTGAAAAATACCACTGATATATGCCGCCTTAATTTTTACGATTGCTGCTTTTCCAACAGCATACAGACCAATTCCATAAACAGCAGCATCTGCCAGCATATCTAAAGAGTCAGCGATTAACGCTGTAGACTCACTGATTATTCCCAGTGCGATTTCAATAAAAAACATTGTCGCATTAATGCTAAGCAGTATTATTAAAATACGACTCTCTTCTTTATTTTTTATCTCTACTTTACAACCACAATCTGACATATTTCCAAATCTTTTTAACCATACCGGATGTATTACTGTATTGAAATTCAAGCTCTATAGACAATGTTTCTGTTTCTTATTTTAGGTCAAAAAGCTATTAATAGCGATATAGATCAAATAACTCGGAATAATGTAAAACACCCACAAAAACACTAAAATTTTCGTTTCAGTTGCCTCACCACCAAATTTTTATAAGTGTCTGTAATAATTAAAATTAACGGCTTGTCCCTTTAAATTTTTTCATCTTTTTAAAAGCGATGAGCTTGCTGTAGTAATAGTAAAAGTTAGCAAACTAAAGCCTTATAGCTTATAGTGTATCAATCGTATTTGTTTTACCAAATACCAATAAATGGCAATATATCCTTATCAATAGAGCTTAGCCTTTTTGAATTAATTAAAAGATTAGTGAATCGTGGATTCGGATAATAAGTGCAATCGGAAAAAGGAAAGCCAGTTGAGTTAAACTTAATGGCTTTTCACAACCACGAGATTAGCACATGAAATATACTCAACTGACTGAAGGTGAACGATACCAGATTTACGGATTATTGAAAGCAGGAT
>WFPP01000105.1 GCA_015487495.1 Thiomicrorhabdus sp. | reverse complement strand
TCGGCACGTGAAAAACGCCCGTTGACCAACTGCAATAAACGCCCTACCGCAGGCGCAATCGCTTCGGTTTTTAACGCCAAATGCACCGCCTCTCGATAAGCCTCCTCCACATTAGATGAAATACTGGACGGCGCCCCCATTTTAGAGAGCAGTGGCATTTGTGCCACCAAATAACTGTTTAGCCCATCAATGGTTTTAATTCGTAAACGGTTGGGATTCTCCAACAATAACCAGCCTTTACGTGCATTCACCTCTAAAACACGCTTAGCTAACTGCCAAGTATTTTGATCATTCAACCCCGCACCATCGGGTAACTGCGCCAACAACCCCATATTTAGTGCTCCCATAATGCGATCACGCATCTCAGCCGCCGCCTTTTTGGTAAAGGTCATCGCCACAATATGTTCGGGCTGCTCCACTTGCGTTAACAACGCTAAAAATCGTTGGGTTAATAACGCCGTTTTTCCCGAACCAGCAGGTGCTTGTACAATGTAAGAACCAAACGGATTAATCGCCTCAAACCGCGCTTGTCCATCCAATAAATGAGCGTCTTTTTGTACGCCCAATAACGAGGTTAAACAGGGGGGGGAAATTTTTTCAGACAAAGAAGAATGTTCAGGCATTTAAGGAAAACCGGTTTAATAAAGAGAATCAAAAAATTATACAACAGGGGGGCATTCAATACAGGGTTATAAAGAAGTCAATTCCCCCTCTTTTAAGCCAGTAAACCAGTCGACTGCAACTTCACTTCAGGTAACCGTAAGGCCAACTTGCAATGGGCGTATTGAATGTCGGTCTCTTTTTCAAACACCATTGGGGCTTGGCCTTGTTGTATTTGCTCTGCAAGAATCTGAACTTGTTGTTTTAAGTGGTCTAAAAAGTCGTTCCATGCCACGTCAAAAAATTCCCCCCCCTCTTTTTCGGCTTTTTTGGCAAACACTTGAACGGTGTGTGCTTTATTTAGCACGTCTGTCTCTTCCACAATGGCGCTAATGCTGACACCATCATCAGAGTGCAGCATGCCATAACCAATGCCTGATACGTCTTGAGTGATGGCATGTAAATAGGCGGCAAGCTGTGGGGCTTTTGTCGGTGTTTTTAGCAGTTGCTTGATGCTGGCCTTACCCGTTTTGTAGTCAATAATTACTCGCTTCTCATCAACCTCATCCACTCGATCAATCACCAATGTAAACTGAATACCACCCAGCTCAATTTGATACTGTTTTTCGGTTTCAATGACTGAAAATGACGGTCGAGTTTTTTCAAGTGTTAACCACGCCCAACACAGATCAAAAATACGCTGTTGCTCCAGTTTTAAATAGAACGAATCCAGTGTAACTGGCTGTGCCGAAAAACAGTCGATAATGTGATTCATAAGGCGTTTTTGCATGGCCGTGTCACTTAATGCCAGCATCGCAATCTGGGTTTTTGTCTCTTGCCAAAAACGCTCCAGAACCTCATGCACTAACCTACCTTGATTGGTGCTTTGCAACCCCTCTTCGACCGATTGCAGTCCGTATTTTGCACCCAATCGGTAGTCCATAAAAGCCATGAGTGGACATTGACTTTGCGCTTGTAAAAAACCCGTGCCACCGGGTGCCCGGGTGCCTTTGGGCAGTTCAGGTGCTTGAGCATCCACTTGCCACACTAAACAAGCATCCGAATTCGATTGTGCATGACGGTGTGCTAACGCGAATGATTGGTAGGGCTGGGGTAAATAGGGTTCTAAATCACGCGTGGCCATTAATGGACTGGGAAGCTGTTCGGCATCATCCTGTTGTTGGGCGTAGCTACAAACAATGTGAGGGGCAGATTGCATGAGTCGATCCGTGACTTTTTGAGCGTATTCCAGCTCTCGCTGTGCATCACAACGCAGCGAGCGCCGTTCTCGCTGCAAAGCGATGGGCAAAAAAGGATTGGGGTTGGCACTGCTTGGCCAAGCGGTGTCGCTTAAACCGAGTACCCATAAAGCATCAAATATTTGCCCCCCTGCTTCTAGGGTTCCCATGATTTGAATGGGTTGCAATCCTTTACTTTGTGATTGATGCAATTGTTCGCCTAAAAATTGTTTCAAACGCGTTAACCAGGTTGATAAAGAGTGTTTACCCATCACTTCAGTTAAGGTTGAAAACTGTAAAACAGCCGACTCAAATGCCTCTTTTTGCTGATACTCGTCGCTGTTTAAAGTGCGCTCGATTGTCCATCCCGCTTGCTCTAATGTTTGCCAAACAAGTTCAATAAATTCTGGCAATCGAATGCACTTCCCACTGGAGGCTTGTGGTGTGGAGGCATACGTTATCAATAACGACTTTAAACGCTCTGGCAACTGTTTTCCAGCCTGAGTCTCCAGCAAGTTTGGCCAGCACAAGTTCGCCCATTGTAGCGCTCTAAACGCCGAATCGGCTTGCTGGCGTTGCACCAGATCGCCTACAGTATATACGGAGGTTAACCATTGACTCCACTCACGGTAAGCACAGGGCTTTTTGGGCATTAACAGCAGTTGCAAACTCAATAAAGCATTCTGAACCAGAGGGAATTCCAATAAAGGTTTTCCCAAAGAGAAGTTGTAAAACGGCACCGTTGTGCGTTGTGTGTTTAGTGCCTGTAGGCCGTGTAAACTGAGTTGTTCATCCAAGTGATGTGACAGGGTAGTTTTATAGTCCTCAATATTAGGCGAAACCACGCCTATTTTTATCTCATGCTTTGGTTTGATTTGAACAAGGCGTTGCCACTGTGCCACACACCACAACGCCACCTGTTGCACTTCGTCTTGTGAATCCCGTGCCGTATATTGCTGAGGGGGAGAAATATTTGTCGCGCTTGGCATATCCATACATTGGCAAGCCACACCTCGCTCAATCACCGTGTCTTGCCACTGTTGCATAAAAGGAGTCAGTTCATCAAAACCATGCAAACAAAACGCTTGCGGCAACCCCCCTTTTCCCTGTTGCAACCAACGCAATAATCGTTTCTGCTCCAACACCTCATCCGACCAGTGATGCTTTTCCAGTGCTTGAATATAATAGGTTTGGCACTGTTTAAACAGCACAACCTCATCAGAATGCTCGCTTCCATTCAGCCATGAAGGCTCAAACCACTCTTGCGATAACGCCCACGCTTGTTGCAACAGTTTGGCGGTACTCAGTACATTGAGCAATGCAATGGATGGAAGTGAACCGGACTGAACCGAAGCTTGCGTAGTGGCTTGTGTCGTGTCCTGATTCCCCCCTTTTTCCCGCTGAATCAACTGCTGTTGCAAGGCTTGTTCCCACAGCCATTGCGACTCAAAACGACTAAGTACCTTTCGATTGCACTCCTCTTTCGTTAACTCTCCACGCAATAAACACCCCTCTTGCCACTGTTGCCACCATTGTGACAAGGTCATCACCACAGGAGTTTCAGTCACTCGTCCAAGCTTTGTTTGCTTAAGTTGTTCTTGAATCACTTGTTCTTGAACCAATTGCTGCTTTAAGGTCGTACTTAAACGACTGTTGGCGGTAATATGAATTTGGTTAATCATGTTATGCACTCAAAAAGAAAGGAAGAGAGGGAGGTTATGTTTGCAAAAACGCAATCCACTGTTTACCATGCTGTTTTATATACGCCTTGGCTTCATGGGTTTTGGAATAATGTGCTTGCACTAATGCCCAAAAATTCCTGGAGTGATCAGGGTGAACCAAATGACACAGCTCATGCACCACCACATAATCAATCACCCAAGTGGGTGCTTGCATTAAACGCCAGTTAAATTGCAATCGCCCATCGGGGTAGCAACTGCCCCAACGGGATTTATAGCCTCGCACTTTAATCGATTGATAAGTGACCCCTATTTGCTGAGCATAATTATCTAGTTGAGTTCGCAAATACTCCAATGCTGATTGAATCATAAAGGCTTCAATGGCGGCACAGCGTTGAGAACCGTTTTTCAAGGTTTCAATTATATGGCATTGCCGCCCAGTAATCCAAACTTGAGAAGAGGCATGAATATTAACACCAGAGTTCCCGCTCTTGAGCAAGCTCGCTTCACCTTGTTTCTCTCTCCCACGAACCAGCTTGACGGATTGACCCAAAAACTCAAACGATGCCCCCCACTCTCCATTAAAAACCGCAGGTTCAAGCTGAGACAAGTGTTGCTGTTTCAGCTCGGCCAAGTTTTGCTCTAACCACGCCTGATGATTCGACAATACCTGGGTTAACTGCTGGTCTGAATAGTGTTTAGGCACTAAAATAACAGGGTGTTCGGCACGCATTTTTAATGCAATTGAATTTTTGCGTGCCGTGCGTACAATTTCAATGTATTGGCGTTCAATTTGATGATGGGTGATGTGTGTCACCTCTGCTCTGTTTGATTCAAATAATGTAAACATGGAACGGATTGTAAATGAAATACCAAAACTCATTTATACTAATCTCATACTTTTTAAACACTTGCCCTTTCGTAATCAAGGACAAGTTCACCCAATTCCTTACATAAAAACGTGAAAAATAGTGTAAAGATTTGGGTTAACCTCGACGTTCCTTTTAAATGGCAACCGAATATGATATTCACTCAAAACAACCTCGCTTTGGTATTCCAGATAATGCGACCGTTACTCATGGTGATAAGCAGCGCACTCATTATAACAGGATGCTCAAAAACAGACATTGCCCCCCTAAAGGAGGGCGCAGTTATTGTGGCATTTGGCGACAGCTTAACACAAGGCGTGGGGGTGAGTCCTGAAAAAAGTTACCCAGCTGTTTTGCAAACATTAACAGGCCACACCGTCATAAATGCGGGCGTTTCGGGTGAAACCACCGCTCAGGGAGGTCTGCGTTTTTTAAACGTATTGGAAAAAGAGCAACCTCAACTGGTTATCTTGTTAGAGGGGGGCAATGACTTTCTTAAAAAAGTCCCCCCTGATAAAATAAAGGCCAATTTGGCTCATATGATGGCCATCGCACATGAAAAGCAGATTGCGGTTTTATTAGTCGGCGTACCCGATAAACCGCTGTTTGGTGCTGCCGATTTATATCACGAATTGGCTGACGAGTGGCAGGTTCCCCTAGAGGAGGACATTGTGCCCAGTTTAATGAGACGAACCTCAATGAAATCAGACTATGTGCATTTTAATGAACAGGGCTATCAAGCATTAGCACAAGCGATTTACGATGCTCTGCAAGCAAGTGGTGCACTCTAAATGCATGCACATCACTCACACAGTCCACAACGCATTCAAGTAACCATTAACTGCCCAGGATGCTCTGCACTGGAGCATCTTTATAATGAAGTCCGTACTCAGCTACCAACAGAGTACATCAGTAAACACACTTTAAAAAATTATGCCTTAAAAGGCGCCATCTGGCTCACGCCATTTAATCCAAAAACCCATAAGCCACAAAAATCAGAACGCTTAAGACGGCTCAAGAAAACACTCAATCCCAACGACCAACTCGACTTTTACTACCACCCAACATTGCTCAACAGCGAACCAACGCCCCCCACATTAATTGCCGACTTTAAGCAATACTCTGTGTGGCTAAAGCCCAGGGGGATGTTGTCACAAGGCTCTAAATGGGCGGATCATACCGCACTCTATCGCTGGATTGAGATGCACTATCAACCCAATCATCAAAGCCGATCCTGCTGGATTGTACATCGTTTAGATCGTGCTACCTGTGGCTTAATGCTGGTGGCACACAGTAAAAAAATGGCGCACACTCTCAGCCAGCTATTTGAACAAAAACAGATTCAAAAATGCTATCAAGCCAATGTATGGGGTAAATTCCCCTCGACAACCCAAACCTTTACTGCACCAGTGCAAGAGAAACCCGCCATCAGTCATGCGACACGACTATCTTGTTCGGACGTCAAAGCTCCCACTCAACTCACCTCTCAAACGCCTGTTTCTCGTATTAAAATCACCATTGAAACAGGGCGAAAACACCAAATACGCACGCACCTTTCGCAAGCGGGCTATCCCATTGTGGGCGATCGCCTCTATGGGGGGGGAGAAAATTTACAGCGACTCTCTCCCACGCCCGATTTACAACTCACCGCGTATCAACTGGATTTTGAGTGTCCCATTACTCACACGCAACAGCATTTTTGTTTATCGGACACCCAGCTGAATCTGCATAATTTTGATTCCAAGGTAAATTGA
>WFPP01000104.1 GCA_015487495.1 Thiomicrorhabdus sp. | reverse complement strand
GATTTAACAATCCGACTTTATGTTTAATGATTTTTTGATTACTATTAATCATTGTGAGTTTCCTTCGTTTTGATTGATGATTGAACACCTTCATATCAAAACGAGAAACTCGCTCTTTTTCAAGAGCTGTGTCAGATTAAGTCGTAACTTTACACCTAAGAAAACACCGATTTAATCAGAATTATAAACACTCCCCAATCATCTTAAATAATTAAAAAGCGACATGGACTGTACACGAGTAAAGACTTGCTGTGCCATTTCCAGTGCATTTTGACTCTTTGTCAAGTCGGTTACCCCTTTCACAACATCCATCTCTTCTAAATTCATTCGACGCTCTTCCAGTGCAATTTTAAACGACTCACCCGCATCGTATTGTGCTTCAATTCGATTTTGTCTCCCCCCTATTTCGGCACGAACTTCCGACAACTGATCTATCCCGGTTGCCAAATCAGTCACCACACCTGCGGGGGGTTCCAAACCTGCCTGAAGCGCATTTTTAAGCTCAACCAAAACATTCAAAATATTGGAATCCGGTGTGCCTGTAAAAGCAGTAGTCGTAGTAATACCAAACACTTTATCACCATTATCGGTTACCCGAATACGGCTGGAATCGCCCTGATCATCAGCTGTTACACGATTATCCGCATCAAACCCTACCTGAACAAAACGGGAACCGTATCCTGCCAATTCGTCATACACTGGCGTCACACCATCTGATTCAAACTGCCCAATGGCATTGGTACTGCCAATATAGGCGTAATACCCAGGGTTGTTCACATCTTCAACAAACGCTTGCTCAGCAAAAACACTGCTGCCCGCAAAAATCAATTCGCCTTCGGAATTACGAAAGTTCATCATGTTTTTGGTTTGTTGAATAATTTGCTCCAGTTCTGCGGCAGTCGCTTGTCGGTCTGTTTCAGAGTAGCTGCCGTTTAACATTTGAATGGAGAGCTCCCGTGCCCGTTGCAGTTGGGTCACTGTATCATCAATAGCCGTTTCTTCTAACACCAGTTGTGACTTTGCATACTCTCCATTTTTAGCGTATTGGTCAATGGTGTTCATGGTACGATTCAGGGAGTGTATTTGAGCCGTGGCAACCGGGTCGTCACTGGCTTCATTTACCCGTTTGCCCGTGCTTAACTTAAGCTGTGCGTCCAGCATGTTCTCTTGATGTTTTTGAATGGAGTTAATGCCTTGGCTCAAAAATTGATTGGTTGAAATTCTCATGAGTTATCTCCTATCGCCGAACCGCATCTAAAATCGTTTGAAAGAGCGTTTGAGAGGTCGCAATAATTTGCGCGGCCGCTTCATAAGCCTGTTGATACCGCATTAAATTGGCCGCTTCTTCATCCAAACTCACACCAGAAATGGAATCACGCTGATCGGTTACTTGCTGAAAAACATTGCTTTGTGCGGTCAGTTGAATCTCGGATCCCCGCACATACATCCCTACATTGGTGGCCATCTTGGAGTACCCACCCAATAAGGTTTCTGAACCAACATCACTGCTGTCTGCCAATAAAAGTTTGGTGGATTGCAGTCCCGCCAAATTGGAAATATTCACATTATCACCTACGGCTGCACTGGCAGGCGCTTCGTCCAGAATAGAACCATCACTGTCGTTGTCAATGGGGCTTTGACCGCGTGTTGCAACCTTTTCAGTTGCATTTAATTCTTGCCCAAAATTTTCGAGAATCGTTTGGTGTGGTTTCACCAAAAAAGAATCTCGATCATCGGGCGCAGTGGTCACACCACTCAGATCAAATGACATGCCTTCAATATTGCCTACCGCGCCTCTTGCAAGGGTAATAGGCGTGCCCGTGCTATCCAGCAAAGGAGCTTTGGTATTGTAATCAAAAAAGTCAAATTCATCCGTTGCCTGATTATAACGTAACTCATACGAACGTGATTCAAAGCGTCCTATCTCGGTAAATGCATTTTGCAAGTAGCTCTCTTTATCACCATAAGTCGCAGGTTGTAAACTCAATCCCGTTGCGCCATCATATGGTGGTTCTGACACCCCCGCATTAGGATTAAAGCTCACTAAAATATTGGTGCCGGTTTCCACTCCGGTATTATCGGTATTATTAATGGCATTCAAGGCAAGGGGGGTAAATAAATTTCCACCTGCGTCTCCATTAATATCATAGCCCTGATAGTGCTGCCAGTTCATGGAAGCGGTCAATCCGTTTAGCGTTAAACCTAAATCATTTTTTGCTTTTTCAAGCAAATTATCCCTAAAGTGTAACGCCCCCCCCAGTTGACCACCGGCTATTTGATCACTCACCAACTGACGCCCTCCACCAATACTCATATACACTTCCGTTCGGTTATCATCTCCATAAGGACTACGATCCACTTCCAGTCGCGTAATGGTATTATCGCTTAAAAGAGGCAGTTGTCCATTGGCGGTATGAATGTCCACGCGTCCACTTTCTTGTGGAAACGTTTTAATGTCCATGTATTGACTAAGCTCCAGAACCGCTTGATCTCGACGATCTAACAACTCATTGGGGGCTTGCTGTCCAACACGGTTGGCTCGTTCTACTTGAATGTTCACGGCTTGAATGGTTTCTAAACGACTGTTGATTTCATCCGCCAACCCTGATATTTGTGAATTAAGCTGGTATTGTGTGTCGTCTAAAACAGCGGTTAAATTGCCAATATGACTTTGCAGGTTTTTACCTTCATCAATCAGCATTTGTCGACTGGTATCCGATGTCGGGTTATCCGACAAGTTTTGCAATGCATCAAAATAGCGTTGCAAAAACTCCTGAATTCCCTGGTCGTTACTTGCAATGACACCTTCCACCTGACTCGCCAATTCAACTTGCGCGGAATAGCGTTCCACCAGCGATTGACTGTTCGCTAATTGAGAGTGCAAATACTCGGCATTAATTCGCTCAATGGTTTCAATTCTGGCTCCCCCTCCCTGAAATCCTAATCCGACGGTATTGGGAGTATTGCTTGCAATTTCGGCTCTTTGACGGCTATACCCTTCTGTCGCAACGTTTGCCACGTTTTGGCTGGTTACATCTAACGCTCTTTTAAAGCTGTTGGTTGCTGCCGTTCCAATACTTAACATATCCGCCATGATCACAATCCTTTTTTAAGAGAGAGGGGGGGGAAATTTTTTCCCCCTCTATTTTAACTGGCCCAACCGTAGTGCCAGTGCTTGCTCTGTGGAAGCAGGAAGGGGGTTACCCTCAGCTTTTGGCTTTTCCTGCTGTTCAAGCTGACGCTTAGCCGATTCTAGGGTCACTGGAATACGGGGAGACAGCTGTTCAACTAATGTATCGGCAAACCCCAAGGTTCCTTTAGCCGATAAATTTAATGCGAGTTGTTTATCATACCAGTCTTTATAAAAATCGCCCTGATTTCCATCCAGCCAATTATCATCAAAACTCACTTTTCTGGACTCTTTTAAAATCTGCTGTACAAACAGAGCTTCAAACTGCTCTGCAACAGGTCTCAGTGCCGATGCCTGATCTTCTCTGGCCTTAGTTTTTAAATCACTTAAGGCATTCACATCCGAATAGTTGTGGTGCGCTTGAGTATAAGAAGACTGGTTAGGTTGATTCAATGCCATGTTACTTGAGTTTAACCGTTCCATAACGATTTATTATCCCACTTTTTTAATCCGTAATAATCAAGAAGCGCTGATTAAATAATCATTAACTCAGCCTTTAAAGCCCCTACCTGTTTCAGCGCCTCTAAAATGGCCACTAAATCTCCCGGAGCCGCACCGACTTTATTCACCGCCTGCACAATGTCATCCAGAGAAACCCCTTTTGGGAATTTAAACATATGGCCATCACCATTACTTTCAACATCCACAACGGTATTCGGGGTGACCGCTGTTGTGCCACCTGAAAAGGGATTAGGTTGATTAACATCAACGTTTTCGGTTATTTTAACAATCAGGCTACCGTGCGTTACCGCCGCAGGGCTGACCTTAACATTTTGACCAATCACCACCGTACCCGTTCGAGAATTAACAATAATTTTAGCAGCGCTTTCACCGGACACCACCTCAATGTTTTCCAGTATCGACAAAAAAGACACGCGTTGATTTGGCAATCTGGGTGCCATCACTTCTACTGTATTGGCATCCAACGCACTGGCCGTGCCTTTTCCCAGAACACCATTAATGGCATTGACCATATTTGTAGCCGTCGTAAAATCGGAAGTTTTTAAATTTAAACGAATGGTGTTCCCCAGTTCAAATCCGGTATTCACTGTTCTTTCCACCATTGCACCATTTGGAATGCGCCCCACACTGGGGACATTAATGGTAATACGAGAGCCATCCGCCCCACTGGCATCCAGCCCACCTACAACCAAATTTCCCTGCCCTATGGCATACACATTACCATCTACCCCTTTTAAAGGAGTTAATAATAAGGTCCCCCCTCTCAGGCTTTTGGCATTTCCCAATGAAGAAACAGTAACATCAATCTTTTGCCCCGGCTTGGCAAAGGCAGGTAATTCGGCATGAACCGCCACCGCAGCAATGTTTTTAGATTTGGTTTTAACCCCAGGAGGCATGTGAATACCAAACTTATTTAACATACTTAGTAAACTTTGTTCTGCAAAAGGGGTTTTATCCCCCGACCCTGTTAGTCCCACAACCAGGCCATATCCTACCAGGTGGTTGGCTCTTACCCCGCCCACATTGGCAATGTCCTTAATGCGCTCCGCATAGCTGTAACTGCTCCAGAGCATTAAGACAACCAATAATCCCATCCATTTATGAGTACCCATTTGGAACTCCTTACTTAACCATACCTAATTTACCCCTCATCAACCGATAGGGGGGGGGAAAATTTTTTAAACTCATAACGGCCAATACTTTGAAAGCCACTGGGTGCCAGCACCTGCACGTGCAGAGTCTCCAGACATTCCCACATCTTTATAAACCAATCGTACATCGGCCACTTTCATCGAGGGAATGGTGTTATCAGGTCGAATATCTTCGGGGCGAATAATGCCTGCAAATTGCACCACTTCATCTCCATCATGAATGGTAATCCACTTTTCACCTTTCACGACCAGATTACCGTTTGAAATCACCTCAACCACCGTCACTGCAATCGAGCCCCTTAAACTTGAGTTTTGCCTTACATTGCTTTTACCCGAGAATGCGCCCTCTGAGCCATACCCCAAACTGAGTCCCTGTAAAGGTGATGTCACGGTATTGACGATATCCCCCACCACATTTTTTGGCGTGTTGACTGAAAAAGGCGTGGTCACACCAAAATCTTGACTGTTGCTTTTATTATATTTTGCTTCGTCTTTTTTATTGGCTGACATATTTTCAGACAGATTAATGGTAATAATGTCACCAATTCGGTGCGCTCGAGAATCATCAAATAAACTCATGGCACCTGCTTGATACAAGGAACCATTTTGTGGCTGTGCCGGTTTGGGAATATTTAACGGATAACTGGGGGCATAATTTGCAAGCTGATGACGCTCTGGAACGCTGCTACAGCCACTTAACACCAAAGTCATCACGGAAAACACCCCCATCCATTTTAGGCTTTTTTTACATCTCATATTCCTCTCCTGACCACTTTAAATTTAAGTATTATTATTCAAGTACTGCATCATGCCATCGGCGGCTGAAATGGCTTTTGAGTTCATTTCATAGGTTCGCTGTGCTTCAATCATACCAATCAGTTCTTCCACGGTATTCACATTAGAGGCCTCTAAAGTCCCCTGTAAAATCGAGCCTGCTTCTACCGTTTGAGGGTTATTGATATTGGGAGCACCACTGGCGGTGGTTTCTAAATAAAAGTTCCCTCCAATGGATTCCAGTCCGGCGGGGTTAATAAAGGTGGCCACTTCAAGTTGACCCACCTGATTTTGTTGCGTGTCTCCAGGTAACGTAACAAACACCCCACCATCACGAGAAATAGAAACCTCGGTTACTTCAATCGGAATGTTAATATTAGGCTCCAACAAATACCCCGAAGAAGTCACAACGTCTCCATTTTGATTTACTTGAAAAGAACCATCCCGAGTATACATAATGTTGCCATCTTGATCCAAAACCTGAAAAAACCCTTTCCCATCAATGGCCAAATCCAGCTGATTTTCGGTCACCATAATATTCCCCTGGGTATGGATTTTTTGAATCCCAATCGCTTTTACCCCAGTTCCCACCTGCAAGCCAGAAGGCAATGTACTGGACTCTTCCAAATTGGCTTGTGCCCCCGGCTGGCGAACATTCTGGTACAACAAGTCATTAAACTCTGCCCGCCCCGTCTTAAACGCATATGTATTGGCATTGGCCAAGTTATTGGAAATGGCCGCCAAACGAAATTGCTGTGCCTCCAACCCTGTCTTGGCAATATAAAGCGCTCTGTTCATTCTCTCTCTCCTTCAACCTATTTTAGGGACAACAATGCATCGGACTTTTGAGCATGGGATTTACTGGTGGACATCATTTTAATTTGCAACTCGTACTTTCGAGATAACTCAATCATATTCACAAGCGCTTCTGCGGTATTCACATTACTGCTCTCTAGTGCACCACTGACCGTTGCCACATTTTCCTGAACCAAAGGCGCCGCCTCTTCTTTTAAACGAACGTAACCATCCAACCCTTTTTCCAAGTCTTGAACATCGGGTTTAACCAGACGCAAACGATCCAGAACCACCAGCTGGTTGCTCGGTGAGTCTGCTGGTACGACAGAAAGTGTGCCATCGCTGCCAATCGTAATGGTCTTTGAAGGCGGTATATTAATCTGAATGCCATTTTCATTTAAAACAGGGTTGCCTTTAATATCCACCAAGCTCCCATCGGGTAAAATTTGCAGACTGGCACTTCTTACATACACTTCATCACCATTGGGTGCCTCAATGCCTAAAAAGCCATCCTCTTTTGTCACCACATCCAACCCTCGACCTGTGACTTTAATTGCCCCTGCTGAAAAATCCGTTGCAGGACGTTCGTCCATTGAGTAGGCACGAGAGTGCCAGCCTGGGCCTTCCATATGTTGCGCTCTAAAAATATTGAAGTCCTGCTTAAACCCATCCGTATTTGCATTAGCCAGATTATTGGCATTATTGGCCTGAGAGAGCATCACCTCTTTGGCACCACTCATGGCAACATACAACATACGATCCATAAAAAAGACTCCAACCAATTAATTTAAAAATAAGGGGGGGGGTTAAATAAATCCCCCCCAAATGAAACACGTTATATATTGTGCTGGGTCTTATGCCCAAATGTGTTTCCTTTGTGCGTTCGCATTTTGACATGCTTTTCTTTTCAAAGGTTATTCAGCATAGAGTATGCCAATACAGTGTTATCACTAGGTTAAATCTTTTCTAAAGGTTTTAGAAACTGGCCGATAACCTTATACAGGAAGCTTTTGCCATATGGCAAAAAAAGCCGGCAAAGATGCCGGCAAGATAACGTTAACAAGATAGCGTTAAAATACTTTAAGAAAGGCGCTATAGATTTAAAATCGTTTGCGTCAATGTTTGAGAGGTTGATAACACCTGTGCCGATGCTTGATAGGTTCGTTGGGTTTGAATCATATGAACCAGTTCTGCGGTGGTGTCCACATTAGAGTACTCCAATGAGCCTTGAACCACCGTACCCATGCCATTATTGTCTGGACTGCCCAGTTGTGCCGTCCCCGAATTAAATGACTCCGCATAGGTTTGCCCTCCCAGTTTATGCATGGCATTTTTATCTGCAAAATTGGCCACCGCCAACTGAGCCACTGGAATGGCACGACCATTCGAATAACGCGCTTCAATAATCCCGTCCTGCCCCGTTGACAGACCAATCAAATCGCCCACTTCATAACCATTTTGACTGACTCCACGAATGTTATAACTGCCTGAAAACTCCGTCATATCATTTAGTTCTGCTGTCATCGTAATCGGATCCACTGCACCCGTTAGTGGATTATTAATCAACCACTGCATTTCAGGTTTTAATGTCCCGGTATCCGTCCAACCCGTTAAATCATCAAAAATGGGCTCGCCATTTATACCAATCGTAGGTGAATCCCCTGTAATCAGGGTAGGATCTTTACTGTTTGGTTCATAAACGCGTTGCAAACGACCATTGTCATCAAATCGTAACTCAAAAATCATGGCTGTATTACCGCCATTGGCTTGGGCAGTAGTGGTATTGTCTACCCCGCTAGGAATATAAGTACCCGTCTCTTTATCCAAATCCGAAACGGTATAGCGCACAAACCAGCTGGTGTATTTATCATTAACCGCATCCCCGTCAAAGTCCACATTCGAGTTAGGGGCATCTACAACCGCCCGTTTAAAAAAATCGGTGGTAATACGGTGCTCTCCTCCCAGAGAATCGTGAATGGTTTTATTGGTTGAAAAATCAGGAAATCCGGTATAGGCGTTTCCTGCTGCTGCCGCATTAACAGGGTCAATAATTTCCGCTAAATGAGCAGCAGTACCAACGGAATCCGTAGTCAAAACCGATGTATTATTTGCCGAATTATAGGCTTCTTGCCCATCCACATTAATATTAAACACCATCTCGGTTGTGGCTCTGGGGACTTTATTAACCTCATCTAAGTCAATAGGGCCTAATGTGGTTGAAAAGACCGCATCTGCTTCGGTTGATAACACATCATTACGGGCGTACCCTTGAACGGGGTTACCTGTTTGATCGGTTAAAAACCCATCCTTATCCAATTTAAAGGAGCCATTGCGAGTATAAATCGCTTCGTATTTTCCTGACTTGTCACCCAGTACAAAAAACCCTTCACCATCCAGTGCCATGTCCAAGTCCCGCCCAGTTCCATTAATGGTTCCCTGAGTAAAATCCTGCGTAATTGCCTCAACTCTGACCCCGTTACCAGGTGAGTTTTGACTCCCCGAAAACATATCCGCAAACTCCGCACGTGAACTTTTAAATCCAAATGACTGTGCATTGGCCAAATTATTCGAAATGACCGACAACCCACTGGATGAGGCGTTAATACCACTTAATGCATTTAAATCAAAACTTGCAGCCATGACTCTTCTCCCTTAAATCGTGTTTCAGGCCAGATTAAGCTCTTGAGAGCCTGTCCGAGAATGCCCTTAATATGCAATATGCAACAAAACAAATGTTTGCAACCTTTTATATTGCTTTTCTATAGTTGGTTTTAAGCTAGTTTTAAGCCAACTTTCAAAAATTACGTGGTATTACCCGCTAATTTCACGCACCGTATCCATACCCACTTTTTCACCCGTTGCCAATGTCAGTGTCATGGTTCCATCGGGATTAATGCCCACGGTATTTACCCTTGACCCCACCACTGTATCAATTGACTGACTTTCGCCTGCGCTGTCTGTCCCATACGCGGTAATGGAGTAAACACCGTCACTTCGAGCCGCACCCACATCATCCATTCCATCCCATTCAATCGGCTTGCTGGCCAACCCATCCCAGGAAGCTTTTTCGCTATCCGATAAAAAATCCAGGTAATTTAACTCTTTGACAATGCCGTCTTCATCACTGATGACAACCGTAATATCAATAAAGGGTTCATCGGTTTTTAAACTAAATTGTGAAGGCCGTTCAGAAGAATAAGAAAATTTATCCCCCTCAATTTGTACATTTCGACCAATCAGGGAAGCTCCCTGCATGGTTTGCAAGTTATTAAAACTGGCGGTCATGGCCACGATAGAAGCGTTCATACTGTTGGTGGCTTCCAGTTGGCTCATTTGTGTTAAATCGGTTACAAAATCCGTTGCATCCATCGGCTTGGAAGGATCCTGATTTTGCAACTGCGTCGTTAACAAAAGTAAAAAATCATCCTGCCCCATCGCACTGAGTGACGAAGGGGTTTGTGCCGATGGGTCGGTGTTTTGTTGCAAGGCTCTTAAATAATCTGAATTTCCAACGGGTGTTGATAGTAAGTCAGCCATGATCGCACTCCTTTACCTAACGTTAAACAGTTACTCTACTTACCTAACTGCATGGTTTTTAATAACAATTGCTTTGAGGTATTCATCACCTCAATATTAGTTTCATACGAACGAGAAGCCGACATCATATTCGCCATTTCTTCCACTATATTCACATTGGGTCTAAAAATATAACCCTCTTCATTTGCCATAGGATGCGAGGGGTTAAATTCCATTTTAAGCGGCTCTTGACTCTCCACAATCTCTTTAATTCTTACCCCCCCTTTTGGCTCATTTTTACTGCCTTCCAAAATGGTTTGAAAAACAGGTTGTTTTGAACGATAAGTCTCTTCGGCATTGGAGCTGATGCTGTTCACGTTGGCCATATTGGATGCAATGGTATTTAAACGAACCGTTTGTGCATGCATGGCACTGGCTGAAATATCTAAAATATTAAACATGGTTTAATTCCTTACTAATAAGATCCAGATAATAAGACTCGGACTGACCACTATTCACCTTTCAGCGCGCCACGAATGCCTTTAATTTTACTGTTCAAAAACATTAAGGTCGCATTTTGTTGCAACCCGTTTTCCATAAACTTGGCTTTTTCAATGTGTGTTTCAACCGTATTGCCATCCAAAGCAGGTTGCGTTGGCTGGCGATATTTTAAAAAGACAGAAGTACTTGAAAAGGATTCTGCGGCAATGTGTCTTGAGTTGGTTCGGGTCATTTCAAAACGTTCTGATGAACCAAATTCACCGTGCGCTTCTTTTAATGCCGCTCTAAAATCAATGTCTCTGGCTTTAAAATTAGGGGTATCGGCATTGGCTAAATTATTGGCCAATACCTCAGCTCGCTCCGAACGCACTTTAAATGCTGTTTCATGAATTCCAAAAATGGATTCTGCCATAACACCCTCTCTTTTTCTTTATCTCAACTCTTGCAAAAACACCCTGAAACAACAAAGCAAATAAAATGCCATGCCAACTATTCTTAATAAAAACAAACTAAAGTAGTTCGACCTGCTGCCACTCGGCCAATCTGTCAAAAACCTTAATCCACAAAAAAGCCCGCGCTTCCTTAAGGAAGCGCGGGCTTTAATCAAATAAAATCATAACGATTAACGCTTCATTCACGGGCTACCATGTTTTAACAATATCCCCCACTTGCACCACGCCTTTTTTGGCTGTCAATTCCGCAATGGCAAAATTGGGCATCATGCGTTTTATTTTTAAAAAAGCACCCGGTCGTTGATCTTGCCCCAACCATTCGCCCGCAAACCGAACAGGACGATTTTTTACATGATACACGGCAAGATCATCCCCTACTTTTGCACCCGAAGCCTCATGCAAATAAATAACGTACTCACCGTCACGCACATCAATTACCTGGCTTTCAAAAGGTTTGCAATGCAAAAAATCCAACACCTCTTTAGTTTGCTCTTTTAACAGTGATTCAAATCCTTTTCCCGTTTCCGTTGCAAAAAAAGCATTGCTACCAAACGGTTTATTGCGCCCCACCAACACCTTTCCTTCAATGCTCACCCCGTTCCGCGACTGATGAACGAGATTTTTTTTCATTAAATCAACAATATACGAATCCACTTCAAGATAACGTGTACTGGGTGAAACATGAATATCATAGAAGCGTTTTGCTGTACTCAATACCCCCGTATCGGTATGCGCTGCCGCGGAGCGAATTACGGTTAACAATAAAAATTGTGCTCCTGTTTTATTTTGAATATCCGTTAATAATGCGCGATCTAAATTTGGAAAAACGGTAAGGTTTGGCTGCAAATCAATTGTTTCTGACAACAAAGACAGATTGCGGTGGTCTTTTTGCTTAAAACGTCTCTCCAGCTCTAATTGATAGCCCGATAACACATTTGAAATATCTCGTACATCACTGCCAAAAGGCATCACAACGGGAGCAATTGCCAAACGGGGTTGATATTGATTGCCTTCAAGCCCCGTACAAATTCCAGCCTCTTCAGTTAAACACACCATAAGCGTCACCTCATAGTTCAAAGCCCCTTCTTTGGTTTGACCATATTGATCTTCTGGGTCTTCAACGCCTTCCTTTAAAACGCTGTAATGTTTAATTTTACTATTTGAAGTAAAGCGCGTACTGTCCAGTGTTAGCTGATACGATTCAACGGATTGATCGGTACGAATATTGACATTATTTTTAAGGCTTGCCACCTTTAGTGCATCTCGAATGGCCATTTTTCGAGCAAAGGCTTTATCCACGCCCTCCATACTGGAAGCCCCTTTTACCTCCACACAATCAGGTGACGACGCTATTGAGCCCAAAGGGGGGGAGATATTTTTTGATGCCATTTGAGTTTCCGTTGAATTCGTTGCTGGATTCAACGCCTTTTCCTGACACGCCTCATCGCTTTGCACACAAAAAAAATCGAATACACCCGCCTGAACATTCAATGCAAAGATCAAAAAAACGAATACGCTCCCCCCTTTAAAGAAGAATTTAAGGACCTGTTGATACCACGCCATAGTGTTTATCCCTGAAGAATTTTGAAAGAAAGGCGACACGAAAGAGCAACATTTATGCCTGATGTTTTTTAATTTGGCCAATAATCGTTTCAGCCAATTCATCGGCATGCCATTTGGAAATAAAGACATTGGCACCCACTTTTTCGGTTAAAGAGTCATTAAATCCGCCACTGAGTGACGAATTTAAAACCACAAATAACGTTTTTAAACGGTCATCCTTGCGAATACTGGTGGTTAAGGTGTAACCATCCATTACTGGCATTTCAATATCTGAAATCACCATCAAGACCTTATCATCAAGATTTTGATTATCCCCCAGCTCATCCGCCAACTTCGTTAAAAAATCCAACGCCTCTTTACCATTATTTAATATCTTGTACTTAAGGCCTAAATTTTCAAACACCCCTTTTAGCTGAGCGCGCGCTACCACCGAGTCATCGGCCGCGACAACAAAAAAGTTTTCGCCTTGTGCATTCACTTTATTTTGGGAAATCAACTCTTCAGAAACGTCATTTGAAATACCAGAAACTTCTACCAAAACTTTTTCAACATCCACAATTTCCACAATTTGCTCTTGTGCCCGCGTAATACCCGTTAAATAGTTAACCCCTTGCAAGGTAGGAGGGGGGGGTAAAATATCTTCCCAGCGCAAATGCACAATACGGTCCACGTCTTCTACCAAAAACCCCTGAATGGAGCTGTTAAATTCCGTCACAATCGTTAGACTGTTTTGATAATTTTCAGGATCAATCGGCTCCAAGTCCAGTGCCTTGGCCAAATCAATCATTGGCATGGTTAAACCTCGAATATCCGATACCCCCACGACTCGTGAATCCGATTTTGGAACTTGTGAAATAGGCGGGGTCCGAATCACTTCTCTCACCTTAAACACATTAATGCCAAACAGTTGCGAACCTCTAATTGTAAACAGCAACAACTCCATACGGTTCATACCCGCCAAAGAGGTTCTTTGATCAACACCCGTTATAAAGCTAGACATAATTCACGCCACCTTACTCTTGTCTTGTTAAAATTAATTCGTCTCAACTCCGTCCCTTTCCGTCCCTTCCAAAAAAAGGAGTGCTCCAGGAGCCCAGAATCGTTATATTTTGTCGTTATGTTTTATTTTTATTCGAACATCAACTCGTGCAAAGACCTCAACCCATGTTAGTATTTCCACATGAACCAACCTATTCTACAACTCATTGCCTTCTTCATACTAGCAAATCCATTTTTGAGTGTTCTGGCGCTTGAAGAAAACGCTGTTCCATTCGAGCAGCCCCATAGTGAGCTCTATTTTCAAGTCTCCGAATACCTAAAGCAAAAATCTGACCAAAAAATATTTGAACCCGAATTTGAGCTTAAAAAGCTCAGTACTAACGTAACGCTACCCAAATGCCAAACAGAGCTGATTTTAAAAGACAGAAACCCAACCACCTATGCAGGCAGAATCACTCTAAGCCTCTCTTGTGAACAACCAACATGGCGCATTTTTATACCTGTAACCATTTCAGGAAAGTTACCCGTCGTTGTCAGCACTAAAGGAATTCTAAAACAGGCCGTTATAAAGGAAGGTGATGTAGTTAAAACCCTTGTTCCCTATCAAAAAGCACCCAAAGGTCATTTAATTGACATAAAAACGGCCATTGGCATGAGGGCTAAAAAGGCAATTTCACCCAATAAAATTCTAAAAATAACCGATTTACAGCCTGCTTTTTGGGTATTTAAAAACCAGCAAGTGACTCTCATTACCCGTATTGGTAACATTGAAGTCAAAGCAAAAGGAACGGCACTTAAAAATGGGGTGGAATCCGAACAGGTGCCAGTTAAAAATGCCTCTTCCAAAAAAACACTAAAAGGCATAGTTATTGCTCCCAACACCGTATTCATTCCATGAATATTTAAAGACTTGGGAAAAACTGATTAAAGCACTTGCTTTAATTCAAAAAAAATTAAAGCTTTCGAATAAACGGTCGATATAAGTATTAGAAAGCATAAAAATGCTGTTAAAATAACAGCCCTAACCAGGTGTGAGGCCGAAAATGGACATTAAAACAATTAATAATATCGCGTTAAATCGCGCAAATGAATCGGCAAAGCCGTCTCAAAAGACAGGCGGTGAAAGCCCTTTAAAAGACAATCATGTTGCTAACACAGATAAAGTAACCTTAACGCAGACAACAACTCAAATGAACAATCTTGAACAAACAGCGCGCACGCTCAGTACCAACAACAGCGAGCGCATTGCAGAGATTAAGCGTGCCGTTCAAGAAGGGACGTATCAAGTAAATGCTGAACGTGTTGCAGATAAACTAATGCAAACAGAAACCCTTTTTGCAAGGCTTTAGGCTTAAACCAGGTTCTTATTGTAATGATTCAAGGTCTCCCCCTTTAGTGGCAACCAAAATCGTTACAATTCGTTAACCTCTTTAGTGCAGTGATTCGTTATGACGCAACAACTAAATGATACCCAAACAATTGAACAACTCTCCTCACACATTATTCAATTTTTGAATTTGCTCAAACGTTTTCATAATGCACTGCTTTCGGAAGCCGCTGCCTTAAAATCCAATCAAACAGATCAACTTTCAGATGCCGCTTCTCTTAAAAGCACACTGTCCAATGACTTATCCCAAAAAACACACACCATCAACACCCTTCTTAAAACACAAAATCTCACTTTAGAAACCCTGTTTAGCCCCGACAGTTTTAATGCACTCCCAGCCCCTCTAAATGAAACGATTCCACAGGTACTTGAACTCACTCAGGCATGCCATGACCTTAATCAATCCAATGGCATATCCATTCAAGTTTTAAGCAATATCAACCAATATACACTGAACTTGCTGTCAGGAAAAGAACAGGAAAACATCAACCTTTATGGTTCAAGTGGCGAACAGCAAGCCCCTAAAAAATCCAAACGCACCCTTGGAAAAGCCTAACAAGAAAAGGCTTAACATAAAAAAGCGATCGCCACTCAAGAAAGCTCTCCCGTTTCTCCTATACATTCCTGCCTTTTAAACCATTAAACCTACATTTGGCGCAGTTTCTGCTTTAAAATTCATAATAAATACAATATTCTACAAAATAAATTGTAAGATAAACCGTATCGTAACGACTCCACGAGTCGTCAATACAAAAACCTTTGCATGATCGTAGGCGCGACAACGCTCGGAAGGGTTCGTCGAAAAAGAAAAATAAACGCATGTTTTTCGTGATTGCATCGTGCAAAGATCTCAATATATTTACTTTTAGAGAGAAGTCCACATGCCCAAAGATCAACGATCCTTCTATCGAATTGACGTAATGATGCCTTGTAGCTACCGTATTTTGTCAGAAGAAGAGGCAGAGAAAAGCCCACTGCCCAATACGCCCGATGCCCAGTACATTGAAGAGTATTTTATGCAAAATCTTGCTCAACTAGATGAGCAGATAGATGAAGTGATTTCCCATATAAATCAAAAAAGCTCATTACTGGCAATTGCACTCACTGCAATGAACAGCAAAATTAATTTTATATTACACACCATTGATGACATACAACTTACCCGTGCCATTCCACAAAAGCTGGTCAATTTAAGTGGAGGGGGCATCGCATTCACCATAAAAGAAAGTTTAAAAGCAAGCGATAAAATTGATCTGCTCATCAAGCCCTTATCCAATGAAGCGCCTATTTTGGTGCGTTGTAATATTGTAAAAACCACCCCCCTAAACGATGGCTCTTCACGCACCAATGTTGCACTTTCATATGAAAATCTAACAGAAGAAGATAGACGAAAACTTCTCTACTTTATTCAAACCAAAGAAATCGAGGCCGCTCAACAAAAACGCAATCAAAATCACTAAAAGCAGGCTCTGCACTTCAAGCGATTTAATCAGAGCTTTCTTAAGGAAGCTCTGAACTTCTACAGATTAAACCGTAATCAACATTTCCGTGATTTCATTAATCAATGACTTACAGACTCTAATAACGCAGGTTTTGTTTGACCACACCCAGATTGGAACAACTGGTGTTCTAACTCTCCAAGTTCCTTATCAAGCTCGTCAGTTACCTGTAAATATTGCCGAATTAAATCGTCTATTTGATCTAGCTCCGTCAATGTTAAAGAATTGGTCTGGCGTCTTATATTCAAGGCATCTTCAACCCGCTGATGTTGCTGAACATGTAACGCTTTTATTTTTTGCCAAACCGGTAGTTGTGCCAAACCTGGATCATTTTGCAAAAATCTCTCCAAGGCTTTGGTGATTGGACAATTTTTTTCATCTACTCCCTGTGCTTCATCGTATTCAATGGTTACACCATTCAAATACGATTGCGTGCGTGTTTTCCACAACTGCATCTCTTCTCGAAGCTCTGATAAACAGACCCCATAAACAGGAGGGTAGTGATGTTTAATGTTTATAATGGATTCATTAATTTTAAACTTTTGTACCTCATGGTTTAACACTTCGGCCTGCTTACTCAATGACATTGCGGTTGAGGACGTTTCCTCAACCGAAGCCGCGTTATTTTGAATATTATTATCCAGCGATTCCACTGCTCTTGTCATATCAGAGACTTTTATCTGCTGATTTTGAATGGACGCCACCACGTCATCTAGGGTGCCTCCAATTTTTGAAACACTTTCTTCTACTTGTCCAAAAATGGCGTGGGTTGCTTTGACTTTTTCAGCCCCTTCTGTCACCTTAAGGCCAGACTCCTGAATCAACGCTTTAATCTCTTTTGCAGCCTCGGCAGATTTGCCCGCCAAATTGCGTACTTCACCCGCAACCACAGCAAATCCTCGCCCGTGTTCTCCCGCCCGTGCCGCTTCAACTGCGGCATTAAGTGCCAACAAGTTGGTTTGAAATGCAATGCCATCAATCAACCCAATAATGGCTTCAATGCGTTCAGAAGTCTCTGTAATGCTTTGCATTGCCTGAATGGAATCGTCCATCGAAGAACGTGCCTGTTGGTTCAGTCCTGTCGCCTCGGCCGCCAGTCCGGATACTGAAATCAATTGTTCTGAATTGTTGTTTTGCATTTCATTAATGCCCTGCATATCAACGTTAATTTCTTGTAAGGTTGCCGCAGCTTCTTGCATTCTGTCTGCCAAATAGTTAGACACTTTTTCAGACTCTTGAGCCGAGGTTAAAGTCGATTGTGCCACGCCCTTAATTTGCAAGATAATACCGCTTAAATTATCCAGTGACGTATTTGTCGCCCCCTTCATCGCCGCCAATGAACCGCTGAATGGCTTGTCTATACGCTTATATAAGTCCCCGTTTGCCAGTGCAATCATAACCTCAACCATGCCTTCAATGGCTTCATTTAAACGGGCAAGCAGTCCATTAATATTGTTGGCGGTATACAAATAAAAACCATCCAGCCCTTCTGTCTCTAAATGCACACTGGTATGCCCTCTCGCTGCACACTTCATCGCATTGTCCAGGGTTGCTTCCACTTGACGCTGCTGCGTTAAGTCTTGCCACTCAATCACCGATCCAAGACTCTCTCCATCATCACTTAACACGGGGCGCTTAATAATTTCCAGTGTCACACCTGGTAATGCAACTTCGTAATCGTTTTTTTCTAACAAATCACTGGAAAAAAGCGTAACACCCGATTTTCCTAAATTAAAATACTCCAAAGGTTGATCAACCAAGGTGTTCGGATTCCAGTTTTCAAACTCACGCTCAAACATCGCTTGATGCTGATCCCATAAACGACACAACGCCTTGTTCATATAAATAATATGGTTAAATTTATTTACGACCATTATGGGGGTAGAAGCATTATTTAATGCTTTGGTTAATCGTATATTCTGGTTCAGCTGAACACGGTTTTCTTCATAGGCTGCCCCCATCTGAATTTGCATCATACGCAAACTGGAAGCCAGTTCGGAAATCCATGTTGTGCCATAGGTATTCACAGGTTGAGAAAAATCTCCTTCTGCAATGGACTTGGACACCGTCACAAATGCACGGGTTTTTCGGCTAATAAAACGACTCACAAATAAGGCATAAATCAACACCACCGATAAAATCACCAACTGCACCCGCCAAGGTGCATGAAAAACATCCAAGGCATCTAAAATACCCACGCCACTGACTAAAACCGTTAATAACACCAACATTAAAACAGGGTTGAAGTGGTTTAATAAACTGAGTTTTTTACCTAACGTATGAACATAACCATTTTTTAACGAAACCTTACCCGCCTCTATCGCTTTATACGCAGCTTCGGCGCCCTGTTTTTGCTCATCGGTAATGCGACGACGTACCGATAAATAACCAACAACGTTGCCTTTTTTTAATACAGGCGTTACGTTGGCTTCAACCCAATAGTGGTCGCCATTTTTACAACGGTTTTTAACCAACTGCGTCCAGGGTTTACCAGATTGAATGGTTTCCCACAAATCTTTAAAAGCCGCTTTAGGTACATCAGGGTGACGCAACAAGCTATGAGGTTGCCCAATTAACTCTTCACGAGAATACCCGCTCACGCAAACAAAGGTGTCATTCACATCGGTTATTGTGCCGTGTAAATCGGTTTGCGAGACAATCGTCACGCCCTCGGGAACCTCTTGTTCTTTGCCCGTTACCATCCGTTCCATACTCATTCCTGTCATCTTGATAAAAGCGTTTCCCTTAAACCTTGCGCAGAATCTCAAGTGATTTAAGGAAACTCTGAAGAAGTCTCAGTCAATATTTTTGTAACTTTATTAATCAATGACTTACATGCTTGTTCCTGATAAAAAATGAACTTATTCAGAGGTTCCTTAATCAACGCTTTCTTAGTTTATTTCGAGGATTACCTGTAAAATAGCAACCACATTCTTATTCAATAATAACACGTTAAAAGTCTGTCGGACTTAGGTAAGCGTCACGAAAGACTCCGAGAAATTATATAACATATGAAAAACCACCCTTCCTTAAAAAAGGTTCTTGCACTTGTGATCAATCAAGTTTGCTTCGTGATTCTTTCCCGTAAAGCACGTAATATACTGGTATTGGCGGGGCTTACTACAATGCTATTGAGCTGTTCTACGCAAAATCAGATCCCCTACAAAAGCACCCTTGTTGTGTTTGGCACCTTGGTCAATATCGTCATTTACCATGAACCTCATCAGGCTCAACAAGCAGAACAAGCCGTTCTAGCTGTTGAGCGCAGCTTTCAACAATTTCATCAACAATGGCATGCTTGGGAGCAAGGGGGGATTATCAGTAAAATCAATCAAGCCATTGCACAACAAACGCCGATTACCGTTACCAACTCGGTTAAATCGTTTATTCTTCAATCTCAAAAGCTCACGCAAAAAAGCCAAGGATTATTTGACCCGGGAATTGGGCAACTGGTTGCACTCTGGGGCTTTCATTCTGAAACATGGCAAGGCCCTCCTCCCAGTCAAGAAGCCATTCAACACTGGCTTAATAACCATCCCAGCCTGTTGGATATCTACTTTCAAGACAATATTCTCTACAGCCGTAACCCTAATGTGCAACTGGATTTTGGGGGCAATGCAAAAGGACTGGCCATTCATATGGCACTCGAACGCTTAAAACAATCCGGCATTCAAAATGCGCTTGTCAGCATTGGGGGGGATATGAAAGTCATTGGTTCTAAAAATGGGGAGCCTTGGCGCGTTGGCATTCAAAATCCTAAAAAACCAAATTTATTACTGGCCTCTCTTTCACTGAAACATAATGAAGCCATCGTCACCTCTGGCAACTACCAACGCTACTTTGAATGGCAAGGCAAACGTTACTCTCATGTATTGAACCCAAAAACGGGATACCCCGCAGACAGCTTTGCTTCGGTTACCGTTCTGCATCCTAATGCCATTACCGCCGATGCCGGAGCCACTGCACTTTTAATTGCAGGGCCAAAACAATGGAAAACCATCGCACAATCATTAGGGATTCGCATGATATTCGCTGTCGACCATCACGGAAAAATTTTTCAAACAGAAGCCATGGCTGCCAGAATCTCTCTGTTATAATTCAGTTTATGAAACAGTTACCCTCGCTTGAACATCACTTTTTAATTGCCATGCCCTCATTAAATGGGAGCTGGTTTGAAAAAGCCGTGATTTACATATTGGAAGACAATCATAATGGCACCACGGGCCTGGTTATAAACTTGCCCCAAAACTTTCAAATTCAGGATTTGTTAAAACATTTTAACTTGCCTTCTCACCCCAATAGCCCTTTTTTAGAGCAGGCCATTTTAAGAGGGGGACCCATTGATATTGAACAAGGCTTTATTCTTCATCCAACCCAAGGCAACTGGAAAAGCACCCTTCCCTTACCTGATAATCTCAGCATGACCTTTTCTGAAGATTTTATTGAAGCCATCAGCAAAAACCAAGTACCAGAACATTTTATTGTTTGTTTAGGATTTTCAGGCTGGAAGCCCAATCAACTTGCACAGGAAATTCAGGAAAACAGCTGGTTAACCATTCCCTTTAATTACGATTTACTGTTTAACACCCCTATTGAAAAAAAGTGGCAAGTGGCGTTAGACACACTGGGAATTTCCCCCGAATGTTTAACACAAGAGGCCGGCCATGCCTGATTCACCTCTTTCTGGAATGGTCATGGGTTTTGATTTTGGTTTACGTCGAATAGGCGTTGCCATTGGCCAAACCATTACCCAAACAGCAACCCCGGAAGCCATTGTAAAAAGCAACGATGGCAAACCCGACTGGGCACACATCACCCAACTGTTTGAACGCTGGCAACCCGTTGCCATTGTGGTCGGTTTACCTATGCGCCTGGATGGGTCAGAACAAGCATTAACCCAGCCAGCCCGAAAGTTTGGTCAACGCCTTAGTGGACGCTATCACTGTCCCGTTTTTTACATTGAAGAACAGCTCAGCTCCATTGCCGCAGAAGAACGTCATTTAAAACAACAACACATTGACGACCATGCGGCACAAATTATTTTAGAAAATTGGCTTGAGGCACATCCCTTATGACAGAACTTAATATCAATATTGATGCATTGATTGAAAAAATTTGTACCCAACTCAAAAAGACACCCATAATGAATCACTCCCCCAAAATGATTGGGATTCGAACTGGCGGTGAATGGGTGGCACAAGCCTTGCACCGAGCTTTAAATTTGCCCGACCCTCTCGGAGTACTGGATATTTCATTTTATCGGGATGACTTCTCTAAAATTGGCTTAAACCCCACAACCAAACCCTCAAACATTCCCTGGGATGTCAATGACCAACACATTATTTTAGTGGATGATGTTTTATTTACCGGACGCACCACTCGTGCGGCACTGAATGAGATATTTGATTATGGTCGACCTGCCAGTGTGACACTGGTTTCACTGATTAATCGCAAAGGCTGTCGGGAACTGCCCTTTCAAGCCGATATTATTGGCATGTCTATGGATTGCGATTCCACCCTGAAAATCACAGGACCTGACCCTTTAAATATGACCATTTTAGAGAGCACGGAGAAAACGGTATGAGTTCACGACTTTCCACTCCCAATATTCAACTGAATGAACAAGGGAAGTTGCATCATTTTTTAACCCTCGAAGGACTGAAACAGCACCACTTGGTCGAAATTTTGGATACCGCTGAATCTTTTATTAATCCCAATACAAATGAGATTAAAAAAGTGCCCATGCTACGTGGTAAAACCATAATGAACCTGTTTTTTGAACCCAGCACCCGCACACGAACCACCTTTGAAATCGCCGAAAACAGGCTTTCTGCCGACATTTCCAGTCTTGATATTCAAACCTCTGCCACCAAAAAAGGCGAATCATTGCTAGATACATTATGGAACTTGCAAGCCATGCAAGCCGACATGTTTGTCATTCGTCATGCCCAAAGTGGAGCAACGCAATTTTTTGCTCAACACGTCGCCCCACACGTACATGTTATGAATGCTGGTGATGGACAACACGCCCACCCAACCCAGGCTATGTTGGATATGTTTACCATTCGCAAATATAAAGGCGATATTTTTGATCTAAAAATAGCCATTGTCGGTGATGTGCAACACAGTCGTGTCGTGCGCTCCCAAATTCAAGCCTTAAGTATTTTAGAAGCACGAGAAATACGGGTTGTAGGCCCCAAAACACTCATGCCTGAAAGTCCTGAAGCACTCGGGGTGCATATTTATCATAATATGGAAGAAGGCATTGCAGACGTGGATGTCATTATTATGGTTCGCTTACAAAATGAGCGCATGACCAGCGCCTTGATTCCCAGTGAAAAAGAGTTTTTTAAACTCTACGGCCTTACCGAAGCCCGTTTGGCGCTGGCTAAGCCCAATGCCATTGTTATGCATCCCGGCCCAATTAACCGAGGAGTCGAAATCGAATCAAGCGTCGCGGATGGTGCCCAATCGGTTATTTTGGAACAAGTCACTTATGGCATCGCCGTTCGCATGGCTGTTATGTCTATTATTATGAGCAATGCTGCACAACTTGCACAACATAAAGCCGAACACCCACTTGAACAGGAGGAGAAATAATGAGATTAGCCATTACCAATGGACGCGTTATTGACCCTGTTCAAAATCTGGATGCCATTACCAATGTGTATATTTCTCGAGGTCGTATTGCAGGCATTGGAGCTCAACCTCCTGAAGGCTTCAGTGCAGATCAAGAACTGGATGCCACCCATAAATGGATTTTACCCGGTCTGGTGGATTTACAAGCACGACTTGGAGAACCTGGCAATCATTATGCTGGCTCCATTGCCACAGAAACTCAGGCGGCTGTCGCAGGAGGCATCACCAGTATTTGCTGTCCACCCGACACTTCCCCCGTTAACGATACCCAAGCCGTAACAGAACTGTTGCAACGCCGTGCACGCCAAGCCGCAACGGCCTTTGTTATGCCAATTGGAGCACTAACACAAGGCCTTAAAGGTGAGCGTTTAAGCAGTATTTATGCACTGAAACAAGCGGGCTGTGTGGCATTAAGCCAAGCCAATAACCCCATTCAAAATGCACTGACACTTAAAAATGTGTTAGCCTATTCCGCTTCACACGATTTGGTTGTTATGCTCAAATGCGAAAGTGCATCGCTTAAAAATAACGGAGTCGCACACTGTGGCCCCGTTAGCACACGCCTGGGTTTACCTGAAATTCCCGTTTCAGCTGAAACCACCGCCCTTGCACGTGATTTAATTCTGGTAGAAGAAGCTGGAATCCGCGCCCATTTTTCACAGCTGTCCTGTGCACGTTCCGTAGAGATGATTCAAGAGGCGAAACAACGAGGGCTTCCCATAACTTGCGATGTGGCCATTCACCAACTGCACCTGTCCGAAATGGATGTGCTCGGCTTCAACAGCCTGTTTCATGTCTCGCCTCCTTTACGCAGCATGCGAGACAAGCAAGCACTATTAACCGGATTAAAAACTGGCGTAATTGATGCTGTGGTCAGTGACCATACGCCCCTGCACAAAGACGATAAATTATTGCCTTTTGGTGAAAGCATTCCAGGCATCAGTGGACTAGAAACCTTGTTGCCCTTGTTGCTCAAACTGGTAAACGACTATGGGCTGGATTTAATGACCGCTGTCCGTTCAGTCACCCAAAACCCAGCCAATATTTTAAACATCAAAACCGGTTGCCTTACAAACAATCAATCTGCCGATCTCTGTATTTTAGACCCCGAAGGCGACTGGACACTCCGTCCTGAAACCATGCTCAGTGCCGGAAAAAACACCCCTTTTAAAGGCTGGGAGTTTATTGGGAAAGTGGAACAGACCTTCTTTCAGGGGCGTCCAGTCTATCGTAATCCAAATCGTTAAAAGGTATAAAATGTACCCAATTCAAGATTTTTCTCAAACAGAACAAGAGGGGGGATTTTGGCTCATTAACCTTAAGCTCCCTTCGGCCTGTTTTCCTCAATACCCAAGTCAAACCCAAAAATATGCCCCCCCCCTATTTGATGTTAACAATCATTTTCGCCTGTCCGACCATAATGAAACATTGTGTTTATTTCAACACACCCCCTCAAACACACAACACCATCTACAATTTTTATGCAAGCAACCCGTTTCAATCACAAAACAGACACAGTTACAGATAACACCTTCAACAAACAAACACCCGATTCAAATTCATCCATCAGAAAACTTGCTCTTTTTAGGCTCAGGCCTCCACATTGCCAATGTTTTTTATCTGGCCAAACAACGAAGTGCTCAAATAAGCGCCTATCATGGTGAAAAAAAAGGGCAAACACTTGCATTACTGCACAGCCACGAGCACTTTCCATTTCGAATCAAACCCGCACAATTAATGGTTAATTATTTACCACCAGAAGCCATTGGATGTTGCACACTATTAGAAGATTGGCATATCACCAATCGGCTTGCCAGCAATTTAGCAGCTCCAGGCTGTTTTGACGGGGATTTGGCGAACTTATTTGAATACTGGTTGCATCAAACCAACCAATGCGCTTCTTTTTGTGAACCTTGGCACATCATCCTCTGCGTCCCTTCAGATACCAAAAAAAAATGCCTGACCATCAGTCAACCTTACAGAAAGACCAATGTATCAAGCATTGTTTAAACCCTAGGAGGCTATCTCAAAATAACGCTCTCCCGTTATGCCCCTTATTCTAGAAAAGCGCCCCAGACATCAAGATTAGGCATCTTCATCAAAATTTTGCTCCAAGCGCTCAATGGATGTTAAACGCTTACGAGTGGATTGCGCCAACGCCTCAACCTCTTTAACCGTTTCGTGCAATGCCGTTGAAATGGCTTTTCCTAATGCGGCTTCAATCAAAATATGCAACTCTTCCAAGCTCTCCTTACCCAAAGCATTTCGTTGCTCATCCGTTAAACTTTTACGAAAGCCATCTACGACTTCATAGGCATGCTGTTCAATATTCATCTTAATTCCTTTTCTTTAATCTACCTGAAAGATATCCTCTCCTGAGCTAAAAATTAAAGGATCGGTTTTACCCACCACCTTTTTATCTTTACCCTCATAAGGAATGGCATTTAAAAAATAACGCATGGTTTCTAGGCGTGCGCGCTTTTTATCATTCGACTTCACCACCGACCAGGGGGCTTGTGTGGTATTGGTATAAAAAAACATATCCTCTTTTGCTTTTGTGTAATCATCCCAGCGATCCAGAGATGCCAAATCCATTGGGCTTAATTTCCACTGCTTTAAAGGGTCATTTTTACGTGCATTAAAACGCCGTAATTGCTCCTTGCGTCCAACCGAAAACCAAAACTTAATTAAGGTAATGCCATCTTCGGTAATCATCCGCTCAAATTCAGGGACCTGACGCATAAATTGCGTGTACTCCTGCGGCGAACAAAAGCCCATCACCCGCTCAACCCCAGCACGGTTATACCAAGAACGGTCAAATAGCACAATTTCACCCGCTGTTGGCAGGTTTTGAACATAACGTTGAAAGTACCACTGCCCCTTTTCAATTTCACTCGGTTTATCCAGAGCCACCACACGAGCACCACGAGGATTAAGATGCTCCATAATGCGTTTAATCGTACCACCTTTACCCGCAGCATCACGTCCTTCAAACACTAAAACAATTCGCTTATCATTCTCTTTAACCCATTTTTGCAACTTCAATAACTCAATTTGTAATAGTCGCTTGGTTTTTTCATAAACCTTACGATCAATCTTGTCTGCATAAGGGTAACTGCCTTCACTCGATTTAACTTTCTTCATTCATCCTCCAGCTTAATGATTTTAAACACAAACCTATTCCAGTCAAAAAACAACCCTTAAATGCCCTCTTTTTAGAGGACATCAAGTCATTAAAAAAACAGAAAGGCACTTATTTAAGTATACGCCTAAAACCGCAGTAAAAAAGCCAATTGAATTCAAACCTTTTAATGAAACATGAACAGTATTTTTTATAAAAAAATCGACGCTCTTGCCTCTATTAATCGCCTTGATAATCTCCCCCCATTTTTTTACACCAAATAACCCCTTTCAGGAACGATCTGAAGCGTTCTCTGGCATGAAGTATGAAAAACAAAGTGACGATTTGAAAAAAATTTAAAAAAAATGAGAAGGGGGTAGAGCGTTGTGCAGGGGTCACGCTTCTATTGTACAAATTTGAGGAGACAGGATTAATTCAGGGAAGGGTTAATTAAAATCACCACAACCCCAATTAACCAGGCCAACTCCATGACCTCAATCATTGCACCGGCAGTATCACCTGTCATGCCCCCTGTAATTTTTATCATAATCCAACGTCCCCAAAACCAAACGATCATTAAGCCTAAAAACAAAAAAGGGGTTAACCAAAGCATTCCAATACTTAAAAACAACATCCAGGCCCACACAACATAACGGTTAAGGTGCAAAAACATATCTTGTGCAATGCCATTTAAACTAACGTATTGCGTGACAGGCATTAAATTAATTGATGCAATACGCCCAATCACAGGAGCTAAAAACAAAAACATCCAAACTTGATAGTCAATAATAATGGTTAATGTTGCCCACTTTAAAATCAGCATCAGTACCAGCGCCGTCCCACCACCCGTGCCAATTAGGCTGTCCTTCATCACCTCAAGTGCTTTTTGTTGATTCCCTGATGAACTTAACCAGCCATCCGCTGTATCCGCAAGTCCATCTAGGTGCAAGCCCCCAGTACTCCATACCCAAAAAGCCAACACCAGGCCAGCCACAATTTGCGAAGGCAACCAAAGATGCAACTGTGCCACCAAAACCAGCAACAAACCAATAAACGCCCCTACGACAGGAAACCAGTTAATCGCCCGCCCCATTTCCTGAGCAGAGACCGAGTCGTACTGAATACTTGGAAATCGACTCAAAAATTGAACCGCCAACCAGAAAGGCTTAAACATACAATTTACCTATTCTCAAAAACCTAAAAAAGACCCATTTAGTATTAACATTTAATATTAAAAAAATACCTAATTGAAACCTTGGCACGAGACAGCCACAGATAAATAAAGACAAATAATTTTCTGCTTCAACCAGAAAAATAAACATCATTACCTCATTTTTTTCGACTTACCCCTGAAGGGGTTGAATTCTTTGTTTTTTTTGTCTGTATCGTGAAAAACGCTCTATTATACGTATTAAAGCTCTGAAACGGTTAAACTTGTTTTCAAATAAGTTTAACCCTGTCTTAACTTTTAACCAGATAAGGAGTCCAATGGGCTTTGAATCAACTCAACCAGTTTAATAAAAAAATTCCCCCCCCCTTGCCCTTGTGACTCACCAGATGAAAAGCACTCCAATGTCATACGCGATCCAAACCCAATTTCAAATTGAAACAGTGCCTCATGTCTTAAAGCAAAAATATGCATCAATAACACTCGCATCACCCCACCATGCGTAACCAGCACCACATGCTCAACCCCCTGTTGTTCCGCTTGCAATAACAGCTCATCAAATACACTCATTACACGCTGCTTAAACGCCTCAAATGACTCAGCCTCCGAAATGGCATACTCAAATGGATGTTCAAAATACTCCTCTAATCCTTCCGCATCCAATGCTTTGACCGCGTTATGTGACAAACCATCCCAAACACCAAAATACCGCTCTTGCAATGCGTCCCGATACCAAATCGTTGGCATGGCTTTATGGTTTGCATAATACGCTTGGGTCACACCGGCACATCGTTGTGCAGTCGAAGAGATAACCCATTCAGGACAAGGAATCCCAGAAAATGCCATTTGCATCTGTTGCTGTCCCATCTCACTTAATTGTGAAGGGGTTTGCCCTCTAAAAAAGCACGTATCCAAACACGCACCATGTCGAATCAAATCCACTCGCATCAATTTGTCTCCGACTCCGACACTCCTGCTTCTTCAAAAGTCGCCATTTGCTCATGTAACAAACAAGCCATTTTAATCACCGGAATTGCCAAGGCTGCGCCTGACCCCTCTCCCAAACGCAGTGACAGTTGCAACAAAGGGGTTACATTTAATGCCTGAAACACACTCTGTTGTGCCGGCTCGGTCGACTGATGCCCAAAAATCATCCACTCCTTTGCATTCGGTGCAATCAAGCTCACCACTAACGCAGCGGCACATGAAATCACACCATCAATCACCATCGTTAAGCCTTGTTCAGCACAAACCAAATACGCCCCCACCAATGCAGCGATTTCTAATCCACCAACACAACGTAACACTTCTAAAGGGGGGGTTACAGATGTACAATGCTTATTCAATGCCGTTTGAATTACCTTGATTTTTAACGCTTTTTGCTCTTCGTCAATCCCCGTTCCCAATCCAACCAAGTCCGCAACAGGCTTCTGGCATAATTGAGCAATAATGGCCGTGGCACTGGTCGTATTTCCTATCCCCATCTCTCCTGCCACAAACAAATCTGCTTTGGCTTCTAATGCACGCTCAACCGCCACACACCCTGCTGCCATCGCTTTATTGAGCATTTCATCACTCATTGCAGCTTGTTGTAAAAAATTAAAACTGCCTGCCGCAACACGAAACGATTGTAAATGTGTCCAAAAAATTTCTCCCCCCTGCGAAATATCATTTAACACCCCCACATCCACTACTTCAAACAGGGCATGATTGGCTTTGGCCAATACCGTAATGGCCGCTCCTCCTGACGAAAAATTTTTAACCATCTCCTGTGTCACGACCGAAGGAAAGGCCGATATACCTTCATTGGCAATGCCATGATCAGCAGCAAAAACAGAAATCCAGGGGCGATGAATTTGAGGACAAGTCCGCGCTTGATGTCCCGCTAACTGAATTGCAATTGCCTCTAATTGCCCTAAAGAACCTTGCGGTTTTGTAAGTTGGTTTTGGCGCTGAACAGCCGCTTCTTGGTGAAGTCTAGAAAGTGGTTTAACAAAAAACATACACAACCTTAAAATAAATTAAATCTTATAAAACAACAAATTATAAACAACTATTAATACCATATATAAAAAAATCAATACTCATTCCGTACCCCGTAAAAGATAAGTCGAGACTGAGAATCAGGCGTATTTTATCTCTTTTTTATCTGTCGATTCTTTCACGCAAAAGCCCTCCTTGCTATTTAAGCTTCATTGGCAAGCCAGCTGTAACAAACCACACCTCATCTGCTACCTGAGCCACTTCTTGATGTAGCCAACCCAGCTCATCTACAAAACGGCGTGTTAAGTTTCCCATTGGAACAATACCCAACCCGACTTCATTACTCACTAAAATAACACGCGCTTTTAAATGGGATAACGTATCCAGTAACGCTTTTTTCTCACTCTCTAAAACGCCAGATTCAATCACATTTAAAGTCCAAAGTGTTAAGCAATCCACCAAAAAACAGTGCTCTTTTGCATCCTTCTCTTTTAACGTGTTTGCCAAGAAAAGTGAACTTTCAATCGTGCACCAATGCACAGGACGATCCGCTTGATGCCGTTCAATTCGGCTCACCATTTCAGAATCCAGTGCTTCACTTGCTCCACGCTGTGCCGTTGCAATATAAAAAACACACCCCCCCTCAGACTCTGCCCGCTTTGCCAACAATTCTGCATAAGCACTCTTACCAGAACGCGCGCCTCCTAAAATAAATTGAATCAAAAATAACTCCCTATTTTTCTCTTTTTTTAAAATCATTGCCCTTTTAACACGCAATTTGATTAAACTAATTAAGACCTTTGGATGATATAAATAAAAAACAAAAAACTCGACACCCCGTCGTTACCGTTATTAAATGTTGAATGTGCATTAAAACAGGAAGCCTAAATCTTATGACGATTCCATTCAAATCGCCACACGAATCTCTTTTAACACCACGTACCAAACAAGCCTTATTGGTGACACTTACGGCTCTTTGTCTACTTAACATCTCCCTCTCTTTCGCAGAGCCTCCCCTATCAAAAGAATCCACAGAACACGCCATGATTCAATCTCATATTGAGCTAGTTGAAGTCGCGCTGCAAACGGATTTTTACAATAAGCGCTGTCGCGGGGTGAGTGTATCGAAGCAGCTTAATAAAGTGAACCGTTTATACGTAACCAAATACAGTCTCACCGCAAATAATTTTATTAAACTCTATATTGACCCAAATACCAAACAGGTTAAGCAAGCCCGTAAGCACGCCTTTAACAAAAATTTAAATGCACTTGGAGGCTGTCAATCCAGCCAGGCAAAAGAAGCCATGAAACAATTTAAAAAAGCCTTTAAAATACTCTACGAACAAGCCGAAAAATCCCCTTGGTATCCAGAACAGTAATCCACATGACAAATGATAGAGCTAACCTGATTACCCGAGAGGGTCGTGTACGCCTTGAAAAAGAGTTAGATCACCTATGGCGTGTAGAACGACGCCACACCACCAAAGAAGTCAGCATCGCAGCAGCACATGGCGACCGCTCTGAAAATGCCGAATATAAAGAAGGAAAACGCCGTTTACGCGACATTGACCGACGCATTCGATTTCTTAAAAAACGTCTGGCAGTCCTAAAAATAGTTGAATACTCTCCCCAACAGGAAGGCAACGTTTTTTTTGGCGCTTGGGTTGAACTTGAAAATGAAGCGGGAGAAGTGGTTCAATATCGCATTGTGGGAGCAGATGAATTTGACCCTCAAAATAACGCGATCAGCATAAATGCCCCTATGGCGCGAGCTTTAATTGGTAAAACGGTTAACGATGAGGTTCAAGTAAACACACCCAGTGGCCAAAAAACATGGAGAATCAATGCCATTCAATACTCACCATTTAAGGAACCTATAAATAAGTCCCTTAAATAAAAGCCCTTTGCCCACTTTACTTTATCACCTCTCTTATTCTTCCTCTGCCAAACACACCTGATTTTTACCTGAGCGTTTGGCTTGATACAATGCCACATCCACCCTTTTAATCAATTCATCAATGCTTTCCCCTGCATGGTATGTCCCCACACCTAAACTGATGGTGACATTTTCAACCAGATTAAAAGGGTGTTCCTCAATCTTTTTACACAATCTTTTCGCTGTTTCAATGGCCAGCATTTTATCGGTTTTGGGCAAAACAATCACAAATTCTTCTCCCCCAAACCGACACACGCTATCCACCTCTCTTAACAACTTTTTGGTTATTTTTGCCAGCTCAACCAAAACCCTGTCTCCCACATCATGACCGTATTGATCATTAATGGCTTTAAAATTATCCACATCAAACAAAACCAATGAAAATGGTTCATTAAATCGTGAACTACGGCGAACTTCTGCCTCAATGATTTTCATAAAAGAAAAACGATTATCAATGCCCGTTAGGCAATCAGTATGTGCCAGCATTTCCAGTTCGTCATTAATATCTGCCAACGCCCGGGTACGTTTTAAAACCTTCTCTTCAAGCTGGGTATTTAATTCTAATAATGCATGATTTTTCTCATCAACTTCACTTCGATAACCTACTAATAAACGATACACCATAAAAGACAATAAAACAGACGCCAAAATGGATGCCACAAACCCCCAAAATGCCATATTTAATAACCAGTCCAGTTTTTTCTGATTTGACTTGGCACTTTCCACTATTTGAGGCTGTAAAGCCCTTGCAATGTCTTTAGGGTAAAACCCACTGCCAATCACCCAGTCCGAGTCAGGTACGGCTTTCATATAAGACACTTTCTGTTCCAAATCCCCTTTTTCAGGGTTTAACCACTGATACTCAATAAAGGCACTTTGTTGCGGGTTATTAATGGCGCTTAAAATTCGGGTATAAAGCTGCTTTAAATGCTTGTGTTTACTCTCGTCATACGTCAAGCCAATTAAATCTGGCCGGGTATTGCTTAATAGCAAGGCTCCCTTGGTATCAATGACAAAAAAATCATGCCCCCCAGCATTATTAAGTTGACTGATCTCAAATAACAGACGCTGATCTGATTTTTTAGTGGCTATGTCTAAAAATTCAGCCGACCCCATATACCAATTATAAAAACCAACGGCTTTTACAAAAGCAAGTTGCTCAAACTGCTCATCCGTGCCAATACTGGAGCGAGTAAAGGTATCCCATAAAAAACCTTGCCCCTTTGAACGAGTAATCTCAATCTCCTCTTTAATCACTTCCCGCCCTGTTGCATCTTTAAAGTCAATAATCGACTCGCCCTCCAAATGCCTTAAATACGCTGGGGCAAGCTGAAAAACACCATCAAAATCAAGAATCCAGATAAAACTTTCCCCATTATTCCAAACCAGAGGACGTAACGCCTCAATAATCAAGGTTTTCACTTCCTGTTCAGATTGAGAGGGAGAGTAGCGCTTATATAGTGCTGTTGCAATTTGGTATGCATCTTCAACACGTTGCTGAATACGGTCATGCAACTCTTCTTTAATGGCTTTTTTGCGATAATCAGCCAAATCAACAATGCTATCAACCTTTGATTGAATGGTGGATTTCACCATATCAATATTATTTTGCTCCATATACGATAGGCTGCTTTCCAGGCTATTTTTCTCAGCATCAATGACAATAAAAGCAATTAACACCACCATGAGAGGAATCAATAGCATTGGACTGGCAGCCAGCAAAGTAATCCAGTTTCTGTTTTTCATAGCATCATAAACTTAACTTATTGAATTGTCTTACAAAAAGAGCGGGCATTTTCTCATTAAAGCCATAGAAAATCTATTCATGCATTGCTAATTTATTGACCTGAAACAAGTAAAGTCTCTCAAGGAAGCTCTGAATAAGTCCTTTAAAACTCTGTGAGCCTTCAAGGAAGAGAAGGCATAAAAAAAGCGCCAAAAGGCGCTTTTAAAATACCCATTTCATTTTTCATAAATATATTACGGCTTTCCACTGGTGGAAACATGGTAGTGCGGGTCTTCTGATACATTAATTTCCACAAGGTCTTTGGCACTGTCTAATAACATTAAACACTCTGGGCTTAAATGCCTTAAAACCAACTTTTTACCTGCCGCCTGGTATTTTTTAGTCAATCCATCAATGGCCTCAATTCCAGAATGGTCATAAACTCGGGAGTGCATAAAATCAATCACCACATCGTCAGGATCCTTTTCTGGATCAAACTGATCCACAAAATTTTTGGACGATGCAAAAAACAGCGGACCATTCACTTTATAAATTTTTCGCTGATGGCCGTCCACCTCTTCAATGGATTGCTCTAACAAAATACGCTGTGCATGTTGCCATGCAAAAGCCAGTGCTGACACCACAACCCCCGAAATAACCGCAACCGCCAAATCGAACACCACCGTTAAAACCGTTACCAACACCATCACAAAGGCATCGGTTTTACTCATGCCACGCATAATATTCCAGCTAGACCAGTTAAAGGTAGCAATCACCACAAAAAACATTAACCCAACCAAAGCACCTATCGGCACCATTTCAATCCAAGAAGAAGCAACCAATACAATAATAATTAACCCCAATGCGGCTGAAATACCTGACCAACGTCCTGTTCCTCCTGAATTAACATTAATCATGGATTGACCAATCAGGGCACAGCCTCCCATTGTTCCAAACGTACCCGCAGTGCAGTTGGCCGCCCCTAGGGCAATGCACTCTTTATTGGCTTTACCGCGTGTGTTGGTAATGTCATCAATCAATGTCATGGTTAAAAGAGACTCAACCGAGCCAATTACCGTTAAAATCAAGGCATAAGGCAGTACAATCCATAACGTTTCCAAGCTCCAAAAGCCTTCAGGCAAAGTCGTAAACCAACTTAACCCCTGAAAGCCTCCTTCGACACCGTCACCGTAAATTAAGGACTCTAATGTACCCGAAACTGAGGCCTTGTCTCCCACTGTAACCGCATTAATATCAAACATCACCACAATAATTGTCATAAAAACAATCGCAGCCAAGGCAGAAGGCACGACTTTTGTTAACCGAGGCAAAAGATAAATAATGGCCAATGTGGCCACAATAATCATAATCATAATGTATAAGTTATCACCAGAAAGCCATTCACCATTCGCATCTTTAAACTGTGAAAATTGAGCAAACAGAATAATTAAGGCCAACCCATTTACAAATCCAAGCATGACCGATGTGGGCACCATTCGAATAAATCGCCCCCATTTCATCACCCCAATAATTATTTGAAACACGCCCATCATAATAACCGCTAAAAACAGATAAGAGGCACCATGCTCCATGACCAGATGCATCATCACTACCGCCAATGACCCTGCCGCAGCAGTAATCATGCCTGGACGACCACCAAAAACAGCGGTAATCATGCCCACAATAATCGCCGCATACAGCCCCACTAAAGGATGCACACCTGCCACAAATGCAAACGCAACGGCTTCAGGAACTAACGCCAATGCAACTGTAATGCCAGAGAGAGTATCGTTTTTATAGGTTTTCCAGTGAAAGGGCTGACTTGGGTGGTTCATATTTTTTCCTTAACCTTAAAAAGAAGAGAGGGCTACCCCAAAACCCTGACATAGAAACGTGAAAAACAGTGTAAACATTTGGAAAACCCAGAAAATCTGTTCAGAGGGTTTATTAATATGAAACCGCCCCCACAGGCTCGGCAAAACAGTTTAAAACAATCGGTTTTTCAAGGGGTTACGCTAGATTCGTATTCTATGTAAGGGTTTGGAGAAACTAAGCGGGTGCAAATTCTAACAAAAATGCAGTACAATTACAGAATAATCATCGTTTTACAAAAACAGGGCATACTCAGCCTAATCCTAAAAAAACTGAGTGGTAACCATTAAACCAGAGGTCTAATATTATGTGGATTGAATACATTGCAGAAATTGGCATGGGATTTTTTGTTCTACTCATCGCTATTCATTTTGCACAACATTTTATGAATCGTTCAGAGCGTAATAAAAGACAAGCGCTTAGAGTACAAAAAGAAGAGCAAGAGTCTGACCATAAACAAAATAAACAGTAAAAAAATTCTTCCCCCCCTTGCTTCTTTTTAAGAGAAGCAAGGGGGGGAAGAATTTTTATCCATAACAAATAATGCTCATAACCCCCTTTAAAAAGAGCTAATTAAATCAACCTTCTTAGTGGCTATTCCACAAGATAAGAACAACAATAATCTGCGATATTATTCACTTTAATGCCAAATTTGGCATTGGCTGGCACATCAAAACTGCTGCCATTTGGAATGGCTTTCCACTCAGTTTCTCCTGGTAACAAAACCTCCACATCACCAGACAACATTTCCATGTTTTCAGCCGCTTCGGTGCCAAACTCATATTCACCTGGCATCATAATACCCAATGTTTTTTTTGTACCGTCTGCAAACAACACTGTACGGCTGGTCACTTTTCCATCAAAATAAATCGAGGCTTCTTTTACAATGGTGACATTTTCAAATGTAGACATAACACAATTCCTTTTTTTATCATCTCTATTATTCAAGAATCTGGCCTCTGAACTTGCATAGCACTTCCACAAGCATCCTAAACAGGCGACGAATTATAGCGCAAGAACACGCCATAAATGAATCGTATTTTTACCCCCCTTTCCAGTTCCCTAAGTCCGACAGACTTCCAGAAACCTGTTGGACTTAGAAAAATACTGATTAAAACCCAATCTGTTTGGGCGCACCATCATGATCAGCATAAAAAAAACAAGATAAGAAGGGCAATCAAGATGCGTTACAAATCACGTTCTAACGTGATTCTCACCAATAAACTCAATTTGGTAGCCATCAGGGTCTTCGGCAAAGGCAATAATGGTATTGCCTGCATTCATTGGCCCCGCTTCCCGAATAATTTTCCCCCCCCCTGCCTTCACTGCATCAGCCATTGCATAAACGTCCGGCACTTCAATCGCAATGTGTCCGTAACCACTGCCCAATTCATAAGCATCAACACCCCAGTTGTAGGTTAGCTCCAATACGGTATTGTTTTCCTCATTGCCATACCCTAAAAAAGCCAATGTAAATTCGCCTTTTGGGTACTCTTTTTGACGAAGCAACGTCATACCCAGTACCTTGGTATAAAAGTGAATCGATTTTTCTAAATTGCCAACTCGCAACATGGTGTGTAACAAACGCATCATACTCTCCTTTTGTAACGATTCAACGAATCGTCAAACAGTAAAAATCCAAATCCTTACATAGCAACGTGAAAAATAGTATCAGGATTTGGGTAAAATAACGATTCTAAGTAATGGCTAAATCGTTACCGCCTTTTTTCGTTTTTTGAAGATTCAGGCCTGACCCAGAAATACGCAACAACAAAAGAGATCGCAACCGCAAAAGCACTTAATCCATAACTGAGTTCTGCGCCACCGGTTGTCCAAGCATAACCTGCAATAAACATGCCTAACGCACCCCCCAATCCATGACTGGATGCGGCAAATATCGCTTGACCTTTACCGTGGTGCTTGCCCTTAAAGCAGTCATCAATTAAATGAATCGCTGCCGCATGAAACAACCCAAAACTGGCCGCATGTAATAATTGCGCCAGCAACATCCAAACAAAATAATCGGCTAAATACGCATTCATTAACCAGCGCACAATGGTTAAAAATAAGCTGAGTAAAATCAAAAAACGCACGGTGTAGCGTTTAAAAACAGCGCTCATCCAGTAAAAAACCGCTACTTCGGCCATGACACCCAGAGCCCATAACCAGGCAATGGTCGTGTTATCGTAGCCTAGGCCAGTTAAGTGAATGGTAAAAAAAGCATAATAGACGCCATGCGATAATTGCATTAAAAAGCTAACCAGCAACAAACTCCATACCGCAGGTTGCTTGAGTATCTGCAAAAACCCCACTGAAAAAGACAAATGGTAAATGCGTTTTTGATCTTTTAACAGGTAGGTAGACAACCAAACTACCGCTAATAAAACAAACAGGTCAATAGGCAACCAAATAATAGAAAAATGCTCGACTTGCCAGCCAACCAATAGCACGGCAACAATAAAGCCGACCGAACCCCAAAGACGGATTTCACCATAACGGTGTTTTTCATCTCCTAAACAACCAAAAGTATAAGATTCAAACTGGGGAAGAGAAGCGTGCCAAAAAAAACTAAAAAAGAGAATGGTGAAAAACAGCCCCCAAAACGATTCAAACCACAGAAGGCCAACCGCAAATAAAAGCGCCAATCCCGTCGCCAAGCGAACCCAGCGCATTGGCAAGCCCGAGCGATCCGCCAGCCAGCCCCAAATATTAGGTGCAATGATTTTAGTAGACAACAGCACGGCAAGCAGTTGACCAATCTCAATCGCCGTTAGGCCAATCGATTGAAAATACAAGCCCATATACGGAAGCAACGCCCCCAACACACCAAAATAAAAAAAATAGTGCAGTGATAAACGTTGAAAAAGAAGGGAATGCTGTTTCAAGAAAGGAAGCGTGTCACGGTTGTTTTGCTAAATCCATCATCGGTGCAACCACATCCCCATTTTGAGCACGGTTACGCATAAAATGATCTAACAGCACAATCGCCACCTTTGCTTCGGCAATGGGTGTGGCACGAATACCAACACAAGGGTCATGGCGACCTTTTGTCACCATATCCACCGCTTTACCTTCGGTGTTAATGCTTTTTCCTGGGGTCATAATACTGGAGGTTGGTTTTAACGCAATGTGTGCCACAATGTCTTGCCCAGTTGAAATACCGCCTAAAATTCCCCCCGCATGATTGGATAAAAACCCATCCGGACTCATCTCATCACGGTGTTCCGTACCCTTTTGAGCTGCGACGGCAAAACCGTCACCAATTTCAACCCCTTTAACAGCATTAATGCTCATTAAGGCATGAGCCAAGTCGGCATCCAACCGGTCAAAAACAGGTTCGCCCAATCCGACTGGGACATTTTTAGCCACTACAGTAATTTTAGCACCAACGGAATTTTTCTGTTTTAACAGCTCGTCCATATACAAACGAATGTCTTCCTGTTTGGCTTTATCAGGGCAAAAATAGACATTATTATTATCAAAAGGCCACGTCACATTCTCAACCTTAATGGGGCCAAGTTGTGATAAATACCCCTTAATTTCCACACCCAACCGGTCTTTAAGGTACTTTTTGGCAATCGCACCTGCCGCCACGCGCATCGCCGTTTCACGTGCCGATGAGCGTCCACCACCGCGGTAATCTCTAAAACCGTATTTTTGTGTATAGGTATAGTCCGCATGAGAGGGGCGAAACGTCTCGGCTACTTTTGAATAATCTGCCGAGCGCTGGTCTTTATTAAAAATCAATAACCCAATCGGCGTGCCCGTGGTTTTTCCTTCAAACACACCCGATAAAATTTGCACTTCATCATCTTCACGACGTGCGGTTGCGTACTTAGACGTACCCGGTTTACGACGATCCAGTTCAATCTGAATATCTCGCTCACTCAACGCCAGCCCTGGCGGGCAACCATCTACAATACAGCCCAGTGCGATACCGTGGCTTTCGCCAAACGTCGTCACACGAAAATTTTGTCCAATGGTACTGCCTGACATAATTTTATTTCTCTAATACTTGGTTATAATCCGCCTATTTTAACCTAATCTTTAAACAAAAATACAAGGAAGAATGCATGACTTGGCAACACCCAACCCCTTTTATTGTAGAGCACACCGTTATTGAAGAAGAAATTGATCGTCTTAGCCATGTAAACAATCAGGTTTATTTAAAATGGATGGAAACCATCGCTTGGCAACACAGCCTCTCTGTTGGCGTGGATGAAGATGTCATCAAAAATATTGGAAAAGTCATGGTCATCAAACAGCACCAGATGAACTTTCATCTAAGCTGTTATCTCAACGAACGGTTACAAATAGGTACATGGGTTGAACCCGTTCAAAAGACCATAAAACGTCATCGTTTTTTTCAAATAATTCGTTCAAAAGATGGTAAAACCGTATTTACGGGGCAAAGTTTGTGGGTATGTATTAACCTAAAAAATCAAAAGCCGACTAAAATTCCCACCGAGTTTATTGTCCCTTATCAAAGGCAACCCTCATAAGGCCGCATTTTCAAAACAGGTATTTTTACCACCTTAAAATATACAACACACATAAAATATGCGATTATAAAGAACAATTAAATAAGCTCTAAAGCCAAAAATAGGGGGCGTTTTTGATGAGCGTCAAAAGATTCTTTTTATTTACCCTTCTAACATGGATATTACTGGTGAGTGCCTCATTTGCATGGAATTATAGCGTTGCCAGTAAAGAGCAAGAACGCCTTGCCTTTGAGTCGGCCAAAACCTTCTTTGAATACATCAACATCACTCGAATTTGGAACACTCAACACACTGGAGTCTATGTTCCCGTCACCCATAGCACTCACCCTAACCCCTACCTTAACGTTCCCAACCGAGATATTAAGGTCAATGAAAGCCTAACCTTAACTCAAATAAACCCTGCTTACATGATTAAACAAATATCTGATATTGCGATGCAAAAAAGTGGCGTGCAATTTCACTTTACCAGCTTAAACCCCATCAATCCCGCTAACAAACCGAGTCCGCTTGAAACAAAAACACTCAAAGAATTTCAAAACGGATTAAAAGAAAAAGGGCAATTTATCACCCAAAATGGTCAGCCATATTATTTTTATATGGCGCCAATTCATGCCGACGAAAGCTGCTTTGGCTGCCATCCCAAACAAGACTTATTACACAGCAATATTGGAGGTGGCATCAGCATCACCTCCTCTTATATGACAAGAACCCCCTTTCTCACTCTCTTTATAGGGCATATTATTATTGGATTTATTGGCGTTATTGTCATAATGCTAACCAGCCGAAAACTAAGAGAAGCCTATAAAATTATTCAACAACAGGCCACCATTGATGCCCTAACAGGCATACCCAATCGCCGAGTTTTTTCCGAACGAATTGTGACCGAGTTTAAACACCATCTACGAGACAAACACCCTCTTTCCGTCATTATGTGTGACATTGATAAATTTAAAGAATTTAACGACACCTATGGACACCTTGCTGGCGATGAATGCTTAAAACAAATTGCACAACTCATTCAAAGCACCCTAAAACGTCCCGTTGATTTTTGTGCGCGCTATGGGGGAGAAGAATTTATTATTCTACTGCCCGAAACGAACCAACAAGGCGCACACCACTTTGCAGAACACCTGCGTCAAAAAATAGAAAAGCTTAACATCCCCAATAAAAACGTAACCCCTCTTCCAATCGTGACCATCAGCCTTGGCGGTCGCTACGGCCAGCTCTCAATCTCCTGTCTCCTCTTACGAAAAACTCATTCACCAGGCAGACAAAGCACTTTATAAAGCCAAAGAACAAGGGCGTAACCAGGTACAAATATTTAAACGAGACCCCAACACATAACAAGCTTCACTGTTATAAAATTCACTGTATAGCACCTTACTTCCAGCACTTGTGCTCCTTCCATTATTAAGGAAGCACTGATTGCAAAATAAGTATTTTTTTTGCACTTTATAAAAAAATGGTTATAATTACGTATAAACAATGATATTTGCACTAAAATAAATAACGTACCAATCATTTTTACTCGCGATGACCATGCAAATATCTCTTTTTAATTATTTTTTTGAACAAAAGTAAAGCATATGAACCATTCTCTTTTTTTAAATCCAATCATGCTTGTAATCCCGTTTTTACTTGCTTTGACGGCATGCCAGTCTGGCTCCTCTTCCAACAAAAGTTTGGCATCCAAAGCACAACCAGAAATCAATATCACTTCAGCATCAGGTGATGAAAAAAACACAGGGATAGACCATTTAGTTTTTAACGTCACATTGAGTCATGCTTATGACGAAGAAATTCGAATGGATTTTCATACAGTCGACAGTTCAGCAACCGCCGGTCAAGACTATCAAGAAACTCAGGAAACACTGATTATTCCAGCAGGAACAACATCATCAACGATCTCGGTTCCTGTTATTGGGGACACCGATGTGGAGCCAAATGAGTCATTTAAATTAATTTTAAATCATCCCATCAATGCAACCCTGGCGGTAACAGAGGTGACGGGTACGATTATAAATGATGACGTATCTGTTGCAACAGGAGCTTGTGTACACAATGGCAGTGGTAAAGACTACCCTGTTGGTCCAGGACAACGCTACCCTCGTATTTCGGATGTACCTTGGAATGAACTCACAGCAGGAGATACGGTACGCATTTATTATCGACCAGACCCTTATCGTGAAAAAATAATTATTAGCACCAGTGGTACGGATCAACACCCTATACGGGTGTGCGGTGTGCCAGGTTCAAATGGTGAGCGCCCCATTTTAGATGGGGATGGGGCATCCAATGCTTTAAATGATGCTGGAGCATATGGAACTTACCCTCCAATGGAAGGGTTGGCAATGATTATGTTATGGAATCGTGATTATGACCTTAAAGTTCATAATATTATTATTGAAGGATTGCATATTAAAAACGCTAAAAATACATTTCGCTACACCCGTATAGATGGCAGTCAAGATCACTATGAAAATGGCGCTGCCTGTATTCGCATTCAGGCCGCAGATCATGTCATTATTCGTAATAATGAACTGGAAAACTGCGGTAATGGTATTTTTACAATGTCTCAAAGCTATAATGAAGCCCATTTAACACGAAATTTATTAATTGAAAGAAACTACCTGCATCATCATGGTGAAGAGGGAAGCGATACTCGACACGCTTTGTATATTCAGGGCATTAAAGTGGTTTACCAATACAATCATTTTGGGCCTAATAACCCTTTATCAGGTGGGTCTACATTAAAAGAACGTGTGGCAGATTCGGTGATTCGATATAACTGGTTTGATAGCGGCAGCGCTCGTTTTTTGGACCTGGTTGAAGTGGAAGATGCCGCCCCCTGGTATATTGAGGAAGAGTATCGAAATTGGGCCAGTGCGAATAATGAACCAATTGATTCGGAGCGTCTGGAAAAAGTTCGCCTTGCTGAAGAAGGCTATCGAAAAACCTATGTATATGGCAACTTTTTTAAACATATTGGTAGCCAAACCATTGCGGGAAGTCTTGTTCATTATGGCAGTGACAACGACCCCGAACTGTCTCGCTCAGGAACCCTTTATTTTTACAATAATACCGTTTCAATACAGCAAGACCAAAGTGATTTATGGCGTTTCAGGTTATTTTATCTAGGAAACCGAAATGCCACCACACCATCGCAAGAGGTGGCAGAGGTATTTAATAATATTGTTTACTTTACGCCAGAAAATAGCTCCGAACCATCTTATTTTTGTTTAAATGAAACAAATGGTGGCACAATTAATTTTGGAATAAACTGGATAACCAATACTTGGAAAGACAGCCGTATTGTGGACGAGTGTTATTACGGTGTTGCATCGGACGCCCCAACGGTTAATGGAGAAAGCAACCTTGTGGATACATTAGGTGCACCGCCTCCCATTTCTCAAGAGACACTCATCCCATTGAATACTCCCCTTATTCAGGGAGTAGCACAAAGCACACCTGTGGAACACCCTGTAAGAGAACAGTATGTTCCCCATTTAAAAAACAGGGTACGACATACGGTTGACAATCTTGGTGCGATGGAGTGAGATTTAAGCGTTATTTAAGAAAGTTCTGAATAAGCCCCTTAATTTCTAGCAATGCCATTTTACTCGCATCAAGGCAAATGACTGAAGCCATGTCTAAACCTTGCAAAGGCATTTAACGCCGAGGCGAATAAAATGGCTAAGCCTCGTAGGAAGAACCTTCAAAATAACTGACTTTCTTTTTATACAAAATAAAGTATACTCATTCAAAAAAATGAGCCTTCTTTTATAATTATGTCGCCCTCCATTACTGAACGCTATCAGCACGTTAAACAACGTATTCAAGCGGCTTGTCAACAAGCCCATCGTCCAATAGAGTCCGTCTCTCTATTGGCTGTCAGTAAAACCAAACCCATTGAAGCCATACAACAGCTGGCAAAACAGGGACAAACGTGTTTTGGTGAAAACTATGTGCAAGAAGCGTTGCTCAAAATAGAACAATGCCCCGAACTGGAATGGCATTTTATTGGCCCAATTCAATCGAATAAAACCAGAGCCATTGCCGAACGCTTTCAATGGGTACACAGCGTAGATCGTTTAAAAATTGCACAACGATTAAGTCAACAACGTCCGAAAAATCAGAAAGAATTGCAGGTTTTATTAGAAGTCAATATCAGTGAAGAGGCCTCTAAATCAGGATTTACCCCTCAAACGGTATTAAGCATTGCACCTACCATTGCAGCCCTTCCAAACCTCAAACTAAGAGGGTTGATGGCCATCCCGAAAAAGACTGAAGGATTCGAAGCGCAACGCCAATCTTTTGCAAAAATGCGTCACCTGTTGGAACAGCTTAATCAACAACACCCAAAATGGGAACTCGACACCTTATCTATGGGCATGTCAGCAGATCTGGAAGCTGCCATTATGGAGGGCGCCACCATCGTGCGAATCGGCACCGACCTTTTTGGTGCACGCTTGGCTAAAAAACAGTGTTTGAAGAAAAAAAATCAACATTAAGCCATCGCCCAAATCTGAGTATTACCAAACCCCACGGTGATTTAAAACCGCAACCTTATCCCCTTGTTTACGTAACAATCCAGCCCAGTCGGGCAGACTGTTTTCCGAATTTGCAGTGACCTTTAAATGAATATTGTATTGTTGATTTTGAAACACATTTAATTCTCCTGACAACACCCAATGAGTGGATTTGCCATCTATGTGTAACGTGAGTTTTTCGCCTTGCAACTGTGGAGTAATGGTGATTTCAGGAAAATCGTTTCCTAAAACAGTTAACTCATTTAATGTCCATTCTCCCGTTAATGCTGTCGGCCATTGGGTATTGACATCTAATACCAAATCAATCGAGTCGAAAGCCAGTTCACCTTTAATGGACATCTCTTTTAAACCGGGAGCATTAATCACTTTCAGCAATAATGGTAACGCAATTTGGCCGTTCAATTGTGTCAATTCAAGCGTTTGTAGCTCCGACCCTCCATCCACCTGAATTTGACCCTGTAGCTGGCTTTGCTCTTTTTTCCAAAAGCTATCCAGCTTTAGCTCTCCAATCAACAGAGACCAAAATGACACGTTCCATTGTAGGGAGCCAAGTGATTCGGGAACAGAAAGGTAACTCTTTCCCTCCCATACTGTGCCATGAGAAGGGCTTAATGTTATCTGTGATGGAATGTGTTTTTGTATACTGGGTTGCCCTAACAACCAGCTTACAGGCAGATGATATACAATCGAAATACACAACGTTAATAAAAATAGTAACACCAATCCCAATAGGGTTTTGAGCTGAATTGCTTCACTCATTTTTTTAAACATTATTGAGAAACCTCATACATAATATCGGCTTGTACCAGGCCAGCAGACAATGGCGTTAATTTCATACTGTTTGCCATAAGCCCTTTTTGCTCTAACCCCCCTATCCATCGAAACAAACGTGGAGCATCGACTTTTTCAAAACTCACCGCCACCCCACGATTAGTTAAATTTAACCCTTCAGTAAATTGCAATAAACGCTGTTGACGTAAACTCTTTTGCAGAGCATCCATTAACGCGGTTTTAGAGTGCACATTTAATGCATTATTCACCGAACCTCTGGGGACATTGGGTGCTTGTTCAACCAACCACAACCACTCTTTTTCAGCCTTTTGCAAAGCCAAGGTTTGTTGTTTAAAGGCCGTTTGAACAGGTGACCAAATCAAACTGTACAATGCCACCACAACTAAAAACAGACCTAACCCCATCACAAGACGTTTTTCACGCTCGGCAAGTTGTGTCCAGACTGGGTGTTGAGCAAGATTACTGAGAACGGACATGGAAAACTCCTTCAACCAGAGAGGGGGTAACATTTTTAAGCTCCAACTCCACCTTTATGGAGGGGACTTTCTTTTGGCTCACTGTAACAATCATTTGCAGCTGACTGGTTTGCGCGGCCTCAACACTCACCTGTAATTGCCCACCCTGAGAGTCAGTTCGCCACTGAATGGCGTTAATATTAACATTTGGATCGGCCAAAAACAGCGGCTCAATCTCTTTTAAAAGCGTAACCAGCGAATCACTTTGGTTTTGATTACCCGAAATAGCATTTAAGCGTGTTTGGGTTTGCATTTTAATGTTTACAATGCGCTTCACATCTGGAAACAACGTTTTAAACAAACGTTCGGTTTCAGCCTTGTATTGTTGTGTTTGTTCGGCTAAACGCTGTGTTTTTTGCCAAGTAAAAAGCAATGATACGACAAGCAACAATAACACCCAAAATGCAGGCCAACGCCAATTTTTCCAATACATTAATCCTTTAGAATGCGCTTGATACTCTTCGGTTCTAAGGGTTAGATGTGTAACAGAAGAGGCTTGACTATCAAGTAACTCAGACGCATTAAGAGTCACAATAGAAACTTTCCCCCCCTCTTGTTCCGCAACCTTTTTAAATAATTCCAATTCATTTTTATCCGCTGAAAACCCTGAATATTCACCCGTTCGAACATGATATTGTGCTTGTTCCTGAATAACAAACCAAATAACCTCTTCTTCTAAAACGCTGCCTTTAAAAGGCACTCGAAAGCACTCAGGCAGTAACTGTGCATGGCCTAACCCTAAAGACTCAAGGGAGTCAACCCAGTGAGCCATTTTTTGATGTGGCACAATCGCAACAGACACTCTGTCATCCTTGGATTTATGAAAGGCAACAAAGTGAAACTGTTCAACGGGTTCAGATAACGACTCTTCCAACGCATAAGGCAAGGCAGCCATCCAGTCCGATTTGCGTTTTCCTGGTACAAACACCTCTGTTAACAACACTGATGCACTCGGCACCCATACTGTTGCAAGCACCGTTTTTAAATGGCCTTGCTGCTTCAGTTGTGCAATGCACGCCTCTGTCTCTAACACATGACCCGATTCATCCTGAACCACCAGGTTGCCATTAAGGTCAAAATGCGCCATTAAATGATTAAGTGCCAACGCTTTTGATTCCACAGGAACCTCTTTTATTTGTTTAGTAAGCACTGAGCACCTCTCTACTGGTTCCTTTGTAGCAACCCTGCTCATCCCGAAAAAAACCATCTCTATATTGAAAAAAATGGACCTTTACTGTAATCACCGCTGTAAACTCACTTTTTTAGCCTGAATATATTTTTTTTAAAAACGGCCTAACCCGTTAAATTTACTGCTCGCCAAGCAGTAGCCATGAGATTATCCATCGTCTCTTAACCATCTTTGAAGCACACGAATATCCATTTGATTTTGCTCGGCTTTTCGCATCAAAATGGCGGATATTCCTTGTTGTGACTCCCCATAATTTACCTGCGTATTCAATAAAAAATACTCGCTCTCCACACTAATCATCCAGTCGGGTAAATCGCCTTTGATTTCACTGCGTGGCAACCCACTTTTCTCGACTAAAAAGTCAATAAAATCATTTACTTTTCGGGCAGGTTCGTTTAAACGCTGTGCCATCCATGCTACAACAATGCCTTCATTCAACCAAGGCGTAAGCGCCAGTAAGACTCGACGCTCAGCAGTATTAATATTAATTTTGGTCACTTTTGGCAGTGTGGTCAAATCTTGTTGCAATACCAGCCATTGTTCATGCTCTATTCGTTGCAACCCGTCAAGCAACCTCAGTTCACTCAACATCACCATAGGGTGATCTGCCGCGCTATACGCAGGCTTTAACAAGAGATAGGTATTGCTTTCTGCACCATAAGGCATAGGCACGTCATTGCTGTCCACCCAATCCATCACCAGCTCTGAAAACCGTGGCGTTAATGCATTTTGTTTAACATAACGTTTTAAAACCGCTTCCCAAACACGACGTTGTGAAGCATTGGGTTCAATCATATTATTTAGGTTTAAGCGACGATTCAAATCAATCAGTTTGGCAGAAATTTCCCCCCCCTCATAGGGGATTGGACCAAAAGGTTCAGCCCATATCTCTACTAAATTATCATTATTATTCGCTTCCTTGTCTCGCTTTAATCCAGTTTTAACCCAGGACTCCACTCCCCATTGCACTGCAAATGATTGCGCTTGATGCAACATGTGACCACTGCGTTTAATGCCTGTATATTGCTCATACAACAACTGGCTTCCCATCATGGCAATCAGCGCCACAATCATTAAGACGGTCAATAAAGCAAACCCCTGTTGAGGAGGTTTGAGATGATTGTGCAACACTTAAAACGCTCCCATAAACAAACGCTTAATGGTGCCCAGAGTTTCCAGCTCAATGGTTATTTCAGTCATTTTAGGCAAAAATGACTCGGGGGGGGCAGAAATATTCCCCCCCCCTATTGGTGGAAGATTTCCTTGCCCAGCTCCGCTTTCATTTGGCCAACTATTTACCCATTGATTTTCAGCATCCAGTAAACGAACTTCAAAGCGTTTAACCCCCGTCAACAAGGGTATTTTTTTGGGTCGGCTATCTGGTGCTCGGTCAATCACTGACCACGTTAAACGGTACAAGGTATTATTTTCCAGGCGATACCCTACCCGCAATAATCCCCCAGATGCATTTGGGGTTGGAAACTGAGCAATGCGTGTCATTTCTAGCCCTAAGTCAGAACGGTAGAGGTACGCAGGCAAGGAAGAACCAAATCCATCTCGAATGGCACGCGGTGCAACTTGAATGAGGTCTTGCTCCAACCACCAAACCGCACGCTGTACTGTCTCCATTCGTTGAGCACTGCTTTGCACTTGGGTCTGTACGTTCACCACACTGTTGATTGCCTGATACGCCAATGCCGAAATAATAGCTGAAATGGCGAGCGCAATTAACAACTCAATTAAGGTAAAACCTTGCTCTTTTTTTGAACAAGGCATGACAGATGTGTGAACATAATGGGGTAAGCCATGCTTTGACACGTTAATCCCCCACCACCGTAACTAAACGCACCGTTGCAGAAACATCTTGCCCATCGGTCACGGTAACTAATAACTTTTTAACCCCCGGAACCGAAGTGGACTCGGTACGAAACGCCAATACCCAGTCACGTCCTAACTGCTCAACCTGTTTTTTTTGTTCGGCACTGGGTTGACTTTTACCTGCCAAGGCAAATTGTTTAACCAGTTCATCTTGTGCTACCCAGGAAGCCATTACTCGTGTTTCAAGTTGACTTTGATTCAATACCGTTGCCCCCATTGATTGAGTCAGTGCCGCTAACGCGATGGACACAATTGCCAACGCAATCATGACTTCAATCAGGGTAAAGCCTTTTTGAACCAAAGAGGAAACCATCGTAATCGCAATAGGGGGGGGGAAATTTTTTTTCAGCAAATTTTTTACCCCCCCTCTTGTGTTGCAGTATCTGTTGCGGAATCAAAACGCAATAAACCATCCCATGAAACACGGACACGGTCTTCTTTCTTGGGCTTCGTGTTCCAGTCTCCCACCCAAAATACAATCTCACCTTCCAGAACATCCCCCGTTGGCCAAGCCATCCAGCCAGCTTCTGGAAGTTGCTGTTTGTCGGCAAAAACATCATCCACTGTCCAGCGAAATGCCAACCCAGGTTGCCACGCTAAAAAGTCTACTTTGGGAGAAACTTTCCAAACATTGTCAGAAAAAACATAAGTAGTCAGCCCCTCTTTTTTGGGAACAACCAAATAAAGCTTTCGGTCAAAAGTGGATTGATCTCTCACAAACGTCAACAAGGTTTTAATCTGGTTTTGCTGTGACAGTCGCTTTTTTTGATCACTCGACCCTAATGATAAAATACTGATACTGGTGACTACCGAGACAATGACCACCACGACCATTAATTCAATTAAAGTAAAGCCGGCCTGTTTTTTTAAGCCCTTATGCACGTTCAATGGCATACTGCCTACTGTTTCATATTCCAGTTACCGATGGTGGCATTCACGCCTTCGCCGCCTTCTTCACCATCTGCGCCATAGGTAAATAAATCAAATTCACCGTGCGTTCCGGGCATTAAATACAAATATGGGTTACCCCAAGGGTCTTGTGGCACACTGTCAAGCAGTTTTTTCCAGTTTTTAGGTTCTGGGCCATCCGTAGGACGCGTAACCAAAGCTTCAATGCCCTGATCTGTGGTTGGGTAATTGTAATTATCCAGTTTATACAACTGCAAAGCTGAGCCAATGGCATTAATGTCCTGTTTGGCTTTTACAATGCGTGCTTCATCAGGCCGATCCATTAAGTTCGGCACGACTACCACAGCCAGTACAGCCAAAATAACCACAACGACCATCAATTCAATTAAAGTAAAACCACGTTGTGCTTGTTTTTTTAAGTTACTTTGTTTCATTCTATCTCTTTATCCTATCATTTGGTTCATTTCAAATAGTGGCATCATAATGGCCATGACAATGGTAAGCACAACGCCTCCCATAATAATAATTAACACGGGTTCTAAAATACTAACCAATGCAGTGGCGGTCGACTCTACCGCCGTCTCATAATGCTCTGCACCTTTAATTAACATGGTATCGAGCTGACCTTTTCCTTCTCCTGTTTTAACCAAATTTAACAACAGGGGGGGGAAAAATCCTACTTTTTGCATGGCGTGATAAACGGGTTTTCCCTCTCTCACCTCGTCAACCATTTGCAACACGCCTTGTTTCATTGGGTCAAGCGTCATCACTTCGGCTGAAATTTTAAGTGCATCTTTAATGGCCACGCCACTAAGCACCAAAACACCAAATGTACGAGACCAGCGCGCCGTTGCGGAATAAACTAAAAAGCGTTTAAGCCCTGGCACCTTTAATAAAAAGGTGTGCACAGCAAAACGCCACTTAGGGCGCTTCATTGCCCAAATACTTGCCAACCATAGTGCAATGCCTACCCCCAGCATGACTGGCCATTGATTTTGAACAAAAGCACTTAAGCTTAATAAACCTTGCGTTAATGGCGGTAAGGTTTGCTGCATATTATCAAAGACACTGACCACCTTGGGCACAACATAAATCATTAAAAAGAAGACAATCGCCACCGCCACCACAACCATTAACATCGGGTAAATCAGTGCGGTTTTCATTTTTTTATTTAAGTTATCTTGCTGTTCAATCGAATCCGCCAAACGGGAAAGCACCTTATCCAGATGTCCACTCTCCTCCCCTGCCTGAATGGTGGCAATCATGTCTCGTGGCACAATCACCGGGGCTAATGCCATCGCGTTGGCCAACGAGTATCCTTCTGAAACATGGGTATGCAAGCTGGTAATAAAACGCGCGACCTGTTTGGATTCACTCTGGATTGACAATGCCTTTAAGGCTTCTTTTAACGGCGTACTGGCATCCAGCAGGGTATACAATTCACGTGTAAACAGTGCCAACTCGGCCACTTTTAATTTGTGAGCAAAAAAACTTTTTTTAGACGCATTGTTTCGTGTTGTTTTTTTTTCAATCGCCACCAAAGAAAGGGGGGTCAACCCTTTATCCCGCAAAATCTGACGTATTTGACGTTCCGAGTCTCCTTCCTGCAACCCTTTTTCCGTTTTACCTTGCTTGGTTAACGCTTTATATTCAAATACTGCCAAGGCCTTCTTCCTTTATAAAACAAACCGTCTTTAGCGATGCGTCACTCGTAACACTTCTTCCAGGCTGGTCTTACCTTCCAATACCGCACGATAGCCACTCTCTATTAAAGAGGGCATGTGTTGTCTGAGCACGCGTTCAATCTCAGATTCAGCCACATCTGAATGAATCATTTTACGAATTTCCTCTTCCACAGGCATCAATTCATACAGTCCCATTCGCCCACGATAGCCTGTATGTTGGCAGGCATCGCACCCTTCTGGTAAATAAATGGTTGCTTCTGAGACCCCCAACAAGTCACACTCGGCTGAATCGGCTTGATGCGTGGACTTACAGTGATGGCACAAACGGCGAACCAAACGTTGGGCCAATACCCCAATTAGACTGGACGCTAATAAAAAAGGTTCAACGCCCATGTCTCTTAATCGGGTAATCGCCCCAACGGCAGTATTGGTATGCAGCGTTGAAAGCACTAAATGCCCTGTTAAAGAGGCCTGAACAGCAATGTTTGCGGTTTCAGTATCCCGAATTTCTCCAATCATAATCACATCAGGATCTTGGCGCAAAATGGCTCTTAATCCCTTGGCAAAGGTCATATCAGCCTTCATGTTTACAGGGGTTTGATTAATGCCTCCAATGTTGTATTCCACAGGGTCTTCAATGGTCATAATATTGCGTATTGAATCGTTTAAACGGCTCAAGCCTGCATACAGTGTTGTGGTTTTACCCGATCCCGTTGGGCCTGTCACCAAAAAAATACCATGCGGTTTGGCCAATAATGCTTGCACTCCCATCTTCAAGTTTTGGGGCAACCCTAAATCGGTTAAATCCAGGCGTTCCATGCTTCGGTCCAATAAACGCAATACCACCCGTTCTCCAAAACTGGATGGAATCGTTGAAACCCTCAAGTCAACAGCACGCCCACCAAGTTTAAGCGCAATACGCCCATCCTGAGGTAAGCGCTTTTCGGCAATATCCAAACGTGCCATCACTTTAATCCGTGATACCAACATGCCTGCCAATGTTGCTTTAGGAGTAAACAGGGTACTTAAGACACCATCCACCCGAAAACGAATACGCAATTCATTTTCATACGGCTCAATATGCACATCCGAGGCATTGGCACGAATGGCCTCGGATAAAATGGCATTTAACAGTTTAATAATGGGGGCTTCATCGGCACTGTCCAATAAATCTTCAGGTTCTCCCAATTCCGAAAACATCGTGACCAAATCATCGGTTTCGATGGACTCAATTGACTCAACCGAACTTTGACCACTGGCGGCATAATTTGTTTGAATTTTTTTTTCAAACGTTTCTTCAGACACTTGTTCAAACAACAGTTCAGGGGCAGGTGTTGCCTCCGAGTCCAAAGTTGATTCCGTCATGTGTTCCTGCATATAAGCCTTAAAACGACGCTGAACTTCCTGTAAAGCAACCAATGGCGTATTTTGAGTATAAAAAACAATTTGCCCTGTTGTTTCTTCGCTAAGCACCACTTCATTTTTTCGTGCAAAACTAAAAGGAAACACCTTACTCATAATCCAATATCTCTAAACTTGAAGGCATCACAGGCTTATTGGCTGGGTTCACCGCTTCGGGGAGGGGTGTGATTTTTGGTGTATTTACCAACGTCGCTGACGGTTTCTGCTCTAAAACAGGAGCTTGCCCAGCGATTGAAGAAGACGATTTCCACTCTTTTAGGGTAGGTAAACGTGGCCGCAAGTTATTTTTCAATAAATTTGTATCGCTTCGTTCCAGTAGCTCTTTTTGCTCTTGTGCGATGTAACTGTATTTTTTCTGGCTATACAAATCACTGGTTGCATTGTTGCGAATAATCACAGGACGCAAAAACACCATTAAATTAACTTTTTCACGCTTATTTTCTGTTGAACGAAACAGGCCACCAATACCGGGAATATCACCCAATAAAGGAATTTTTGACTCCACCAACGTTTCTTTTTCATTAATCAGTCCACCCAACACCACAATATTGCCATCCCCCACAATCACGCGTGTTTTAATTTGACGTTTGGTGGTTTGAATGTCGACCGCCTCACCTTTTGGCAGAACATCTGAAATTTCTTGATCAATATCCAAATAAATTTCATTGCCTTCATTAATTTGAGGTTTTACTTTTAATTTTAACCCGACATTTTTACGCTCAATCGTACTAAAAGGGTTGGTCGCAGAATTCGTTGCACTGGTAAAACTGCCTGTTTGAAAGGGCACCTCTCGTCCAACAACAATTTCGGCTTCTTCATTATCCAGTGTCAATAAAGAAGGCGTTGCCAAGACATTGGAAGAAGAGTCACGGTTTAACGCCGTAATCAAGGCTCCCCACCCCTGAGTTCCTGCATCATTCAGACCACCCGCACCGAAAGTAAACCCTCGGCTAAGAATTTCGGCTTGTGCCGCAGTATCACCCGCATTGCCCAACAAAGTAGGAAGCGCCCCTGAAAAGTTCGACAAGCCAGCTGCATATTGGCCCAGCACCGCCCACTCAACGCCTAAATTAGCCGCTTTATCTTCTGAAATTTCAACAAAAATAGCCTCAATCAAGACCTGTGCCCGACGAATATCCAGTTGCTTCACCACCTCCTGCAATGTCAGGGAAATTGCGGAAGGCGCACTGATAATCAGTGCATTCATTCGTTCATCAGCTTCAATGCTCACTTCTTCCTTTAATTGCTTGGAGCTTAACGAACGAACAGGTGAGGAAATGGAAGCGGGTTCTGCGCTACCGGATTTTGCGTTGCCTGATTTCGCACCACCTGATTTCGTACTACCTGGGGCGGCCCCACTTTCAGGGGCCCCCGAATTTAAAATAGCCCGATTGCCAGCCACTTTTTTCAGTACTTCAACCATGTCTTTGGCTTTTGCATAACGCAAATACACGACTTTAACATGGCTTTCTGCTTGAACCTTAACATCCAAATGTGCAATCAATGCTCGCAAAATCATACGCTTTTGTTCATTCCCACTTAAAATCAAGTGGTTTGAACGTGCATCAAAACTGACCTTAACCGCATTGGCCCCCGTGGTTTTGCCTACGACTTCTTTAATGGTTTTACTTAACTCTTCTGCTGAAGCATTGATAACAGGAACAACTTCATAGTATCCAGAGGTATCCACATCCACACGTTTTAAAATGTGTTTTAAACGCTTAATATTCGACACCACATCCGTCACAATCAATTTATTACTGTCGGCTAACGCAACCAAATGCCCCTCTTTCGCAATCAGTGGCCTTAAAACCGCCACCAATTTAGTGGCTTCAACATGTTTAATATTAATGACTTCCGTAACCCAGTCACCACTTCCCATTTCATTACCGCGATAGGGAAATTGATCTCGCGCCATATTGGCGGGAATAATTTTAATTACATCCTCCCCTTCAATGGCCGCATAACCATGCACTCTCAACACCGCTAAAAGGGATTGATACAGTTCATCAGGTGCCATGCCGGCAGGTGCAATAAAGGTCACTTTTCCTTTAACCCGAGGATCAATAATCATATTATGGCCAGAGATTTTAGCCACCGCTTCAATAACGGTTTTAATATCCACCTGTTTAAAGTTTTGTTTTAGCGTGCCTTCTGCCATCACAGTATTCACTGTGCCCACCGACAGCCATACACTAAAAAGACCAATGGTTAACCAACGAAATTTATTCATTCTTTTTTTTACCCTACTCATTATTCAGTTAAGTCAATGACTAAAAATTCAACACGATCTTGACGATGAACTTCCATTTCCAAAACCGACTCATTCAATACCTTTTTCCATAAAATGGGTTTTTTCATTAACTCAGAAACGGGCTGTCCATTCACATTTTTTAAAACATCTCCCGCCTCAAGTCCAAATGCTTTAAACAATTCAGCGTCTTTTTTAGGCCAAAGTTTCAACATTGCGTCCCGAGAGCCTGCATTCATCAACTGAAACCGCACATATTGCATAATTTTCATTGGTGTTTTTTGTAACTCCTGCCTAAGTTTAAAGACATCACTGGTTTCCCCCAGCGCATCTTCAAGCCCAAAGGCATTTGAGTCCAATAATTCATTCGAATCACTCATCACCAGTTTTTCTAGCACACCTCGATGCTCAATGACCACGTAATCCGAGTACACTTCTTCTAAAAACACACCACTTTGAATTTTTTCACCAACCGAAACCACCAAACTTTGAGAACCCGTTTGAATAATCGCTACCCCTTTCTCATTTGGTAAATCAACAATGCCCACCACGGTTAAATTTAATTGTGTTTCAGATACATTTTCTACTTGATTCTTTTTATCCAACTCTTGCACAGTAGCTTGTCGTCCAAATAAATCAATGGAAGCAATTCGAGAAGAGGAACCCATAGAAGATGGGGAAGAAGAGGGTTGTTGGTTAGTCTGAACAGGCTGGGAATTCAAGGTGTTTAACGATTCCAGTGAATACGAAATCATAGAACCTATCTGCCAGCCTAATAACCCAACTGCAAAAACCAGTACGACTCTGGAAGCATAATAACTTAGCAATACCAAATCAAACCGAGAAGACCATATAGACATATAAAAAAAGCTTATTTAAAAACACGAAAAAGCTATTATAAATGCTTACCTGAATTATAAATACCTATGATGTGCAAAAAACTCAATTTCTTTTTTTACTCCCTTATTTTATTAGTCGACATATAACAATGGCGCATAATAATACTGTACCTCACTGTGCCTCAAAAAAGACTGGTAAAAAGCACGAAAAAACATAGCCCTGATGACCCATGTGAATAAACTACGAAACATGAAACTTGGAAACATTATCAATTAAATCATCCGCCGCTCTCATCATCTGCTCTGTCGTCGTGTAGGTTTCTGATACCAGTGCCGCATTTTGCTGCGTAACCGAATCAATCGACGTAATGGCGCTGTTAACTTGCTTGACGCCCTCTGCCTGCTCTCGAGAAGCCACAGTAATTTCAGATACGATCTGCTTCATTCGTTCGGTTTCAGACGTGATTTTTTCTAAATGTGCATTCACGGTATTGACCTTTACCACCCCTCCTTCAATCGCTTCAGAGGTTTTTTCAACCAGCACATTAATCTCTTTTGCGGCTTCAGCCGATTTACCCGCAAGGCTACGTACCTCTGCCGCAACCACAGCAAATCCTCGCCCGTGCTCTCCTGCTCTGGACGCTTCAACTGCGGCATTTAACGCCAACAAATTGGTTTGAAATGCAATGCTGTCAATTAGGCTTGTAATACTGCTAATCTGCTCAGAGGCTTCTTTAATTCCCTGCATTGCATCCTGAGTTTCATTCATCGTTTGATTAGCCTCTTCCAAAATGCCCGATTGCTCACTTGCAATATTGGCAGACACCTTGGTTGACTCAAGGTTACTTTCAACTTGAGCGGAGGTTTGTTCCATTGCCGACGCGGTTTTTTCTAACGAACTGGCTTGCTCACGAGTGCGCTCATTTAACTGCTCTGTACCACTGGCAACCGATTTTGCCGAGTTTTGAACATTGTCTGCAATGCCTTTCACATTTGAAATCACCTCTTTTAAGTCCGCAACTGCCTGATTAATGGCTTGCTTCGCCTCATCGATTTTATATTCATAAGGGTTGGAAATTACTTGGGTAAAATCCCCCTTGGCAATACGTTTTGCCGCTGAAACAATGTCATCAAACCCTTTGCCAAGATTCTCCATTGACGTATTAATAATCGCCGTTAAGGCTTGAATATCTCCACTTGTTTTGGCTTCAATACGCTGTGAAAGATCCCCTTTCGATACTTGAATCATCACTCGTTCAATCTCTTTAAAAACCGTCGAAAGCTCATGCATGGTATTTTTGGCCGACTCAACAATCTCATAATACTCACCTTTTAAATCATTTTTGTGCTCATGGCTAAACGCACCATTTCGCAAATCCAACAAAACGGTATTAATTTGAGCAAAAGTGTTTTGTAACCCATCCATTGTGGCATTGAGCTGCTCTTTAATAATTAAAAAATCCGCTTTATAATCCGTTGTGACCCGTTTGGTAAGCTCCCCTTTAACAATATTACTTAATGCATTTGAGCTGTCATTCATGACCTGCTGAAAGAGCGACACTTGTTTATTGTAAGCGCGTCCTAAATCGGCCATTTCATTATGGCCAATCACATCGGCACGTTTAAATAAATCACTGGAGTTCACCGCATCCGATACCTGCTCTTCCATTCGTTTAATCGGACGAATCAACAATAGCCAAACCAAAAGAAGCAGTGAGATTGCGGTAATAATGGTAGCGATCGTCACACCAAAAAATGTCCCCTCAACCACTGCTAAATTTTTATTCAGATACGTTTCAAACTCTTTTCCATCAATACTGACAATAATACTTCCAATCGTATCCCCTCTCACATCTAAAATAGGACGTGAAATATGTAAATACCCATTTTGATACAGCACACCCTCCTTAACAATATGTTCAATGGAAACGTTTTTTAGAAGATTGACCTGTTTTGCCGTTTTTGCATCCTCCAGCGAAAACCCTGTATCCAGATAATACTTCGCATTCTGCCCTATTTTCACGCTTTTATCATTGATTCGAGCTGGCACCTGCTGCACATATTTATCCGCAACTGCAATCAACAGCAATCCACTTGACAAGCTTTCCATCGCCTTTTTAATGGCATTAAAATCCTGATTCATTTCAGCCACACCAACAATATTATCCTCAAAGTGCAACGGAATAGCAGATTTAAGCGTGACCCCCTCTTTTTCCAAAACAAAAAAGGAGCCTGATTTATCCTTTTTTAAGGTTTCGTTCACATACAATCGGGTAACCGGTATAATATCTTGCTCCTCTTCCGGCACCCATGAACGGTACATGGAGTTCCCTTCTGCATCAAACACTTGCATCGCAATATTTTGTAAAACCGAATTTTTCTTGTAGTGCTCATTAATGCCATTAAATTCATCCACCAAGGTATCAATGTCCAACTCTTCCACCGCATTACGAACAAACGCAGATTTGGTTAACCCAACCAAGTTGGTTTCACCAATTAACTTGTTTTTATCAATCAACCCCTCTAACTCTGCCTCCAGCGTTTTAGAGTAGCTTTGAATGGAAGTATCCAGTACCTTTTTCTTTTGGGCTTGCCCATTAACAAAGGCCACCACCAAAATCAAAACTGACGTAAACACCGCTGCCACAACCATCATCGGTAAAAAGTTTAATTTAAACGCCCGCCCTACTGTAGCCATAAAAAGAGAGGAGACAACCGTGCCTTCAACCACTCTTTTTTTACCACATTCAACGTCTTCAAAATCTTTTTTAACACGCGGCATCTCTTCTGGCGTCAACAAGCGCTTAACCGCACTGTAGCCCTGGTAATTATCTTTGGAACCTAATGGAAACAAGGTAACAGACAAATAAACATCCGATCCGGATTTATTTTTTTCTATCGTATAACCATGATACGGCTGACCCGCATTCAATACAGCCATCAAATCCTCTTGAAACGGTCGGGGAAGCGCAGAAGATTGAAAGTCATGAATAGAATGATGAACCATCTCTGACAAAGAATAACCAAGTAATTCCAAATAATCCTGGTTTACTTCTTCAATCATTCCTTGAGCATCAACCTTAACCGATGGGCGCAAATTGTTCATATTGTTTCCTTTTATAAACCATTCGTAATTTGTATATTCACACACTCAATGCCATTCTGAACTTTAAGGAATCTCTGATTAAGTCACTTAATTTCTGACAACGCCATTTTATTCGCATCAAGGCAAATGGCTGAAGCCATGTCTAGACCTTGCAAAGGCATTTAACGCCGAGGCGAATAAAATGGCTAAGCCCCGTAAGATGAGGCTTAAAGATTCACAGAATGTTAAGGGACTTAATCAGAGCCTCCTTAATATACTTACTTCATACTTACTTCTTAAAAAAATCTGATTAAATCGCTTCTTTAAAAAATACACATATTAAAGTCCCGTTACAATACCACCAAGCGATACTGTAACGACACAATACTGAGGTCATGTTAATAATGAGTGCTTCATTTAATCACTTTGACTGAAGCGTTCACACTGGAATCATTCACATACCCTATTGAACCAGGGTTAGAAGCAATATAATCAATGACTTCAGAGTCTGAATTTAACTTTTTAGGCGAGGCCATGCGCCCAGAAAATACTTTTCGTTTAATTTTCTTTTCAACACTGGACGCGCTTTTGCCAATAATGGTGCTGTAAAATGCATCCGATGCGGCCGCATTTTCCACTAATTGAGCCGAGGTCTTCCCTTTCCATGCATTGATTACATCCTGTTTAGAATAACTATCAGCAGGGTTTTCAATGGCAACAACACCTGCAAACACCGCAGACAAAGGCATCATTAAAATAGATGCTATTATTAATTTTTTCATACCTCCCCCTTAAAACATGGTTTCTAATGTTAAATTTAAGACTTTAGCGGATTTTAATCCCGCCGTAGTATCATTGCCTGTTAAGGTATTAACATAACCCGCAGGTACTGTTACAAATCCAAAGCCTGGTACGAAAGTAGGAAATGCTTCACTTTTACCAAATTCAAAATTTGTTACCTCAGCCTTAATGGCAATATTCGACTTGGCAAACTCATATTTTGCCCCTAAGCTCAGCGCTTTAAAATCTGAATTTACACCGATTGCACGATTTTTATCATCCGTTTCTTGTACCTGATAAGTTATATAAGGGGTAAAACCATTAAACTGATACCCTAATGTAATATAAGCCCCCGTTAAGTTGGCAATGGCTTCCGCATCTTCCACGTTTCGTTTTGCAAACTCAACCATTGCCAATAGCCCGCCATTATCATAGCTTGCCCCAAGGGTTAAAAACGACCCCATGTCATCATTTAAATAAGCGCCCTCTGTTGCAGCCGTTACTTGATAAGCCGGATTATTCATCTCTCCAATGGTATAACCCGCTCTCACTTTCCACTCATCTCCTGCAACAGAAGCATTAATTCCGGCAAGATAATTAGCGTCTAATTTTCCTCCCCCCCCTTGTATGTTTACATCTAGTGAAAGAAAACCAAACAGTCATTAGTTTTTTTTATTGGCTTGCTTTATTCTAAGAATAGAATTTTGGGAAGATCGTCCCCCCCTAAAGCCACTTTGGTGAGCTTGAAAGTAGATAGATCTCCCTC
>WFPP01000103.1 GCA_015487495.1 Thiomicrorhabdus sp. | reverse complement strand
TTCACATTTTTTCATCATCTCAGGAGACTTTTTCATACTTTTGTCTCCCATCATTGGCATCCCCTCTTTTTGCATTGAACCATGCTCCATAGAGCCATGCCCATGCTCTCCGCCCGCAAATGAAATCCCAGAAAAAACAAAAGACATGGCCACGCCCAATAATATTAACTTTTTCATAATCTCTCTCCAGATAAATTAATTGATATTAAAAGCGTGCGCTTCTAACGCACCGCATTAACACATTAATTGTAACAAACAATTCACAATAATTAGTATTATTACCACCGACCCTTAACAAATACATTACTTAAAGGAAAAGGGGCATTGAGTTTACTCAAGAGAGGGTACTCTGGAGTAGTCATTTTCAAAACGCCAACAAAATAACCTTTTTCAACCAGATCAACTCACCATGAAAAAAGTGCCCTGCCTGCTCTCGCCAATAGACATCCGGTTTATTCGGTTGCGACATCGCCCAATTGAGAATCTCTTTGGCTGAAACCACTTCATCTTGACCACCTTGAATCAGCGTCCAAGAAATTTCTCCCCCCTCCTTTGAAAGCAAGGCTGAAAAATCATATAACCCATCATACAACCCAACAGGCGGTGCGACCGTACACAAGGCATTCACTTCAACCTGTTTTGAATGCGCTATTTTTAAAGAAACATAACTGCCAAATGAAAAACCCGCCAAGGTTAAATACTCGGCATTAAAGGTCTGCTTTGCCCACTGAATCACGGCCAACAAATCGGCTTGCTCGCCCTCTCCGTGATCGTACTCACCTTCACTTTGCCCAACCCCTCTAAAATTATACGCCACCGTGGCATAGCCTAAACTCTGAAAAGTTCGCTCCATTGTGGTCACCACTTTATTGGTCATTGTGCCGCCATGCAGAGGGTGGGGATGACTTAATATCACCAGTTTATCAGGGCATTCATCCCCTTCCTCAATCTCAGAGTAACGTACCTCAATCGCCCCAACAGCGCCATCAATCAAAATGTGTTCCCATCTCTTTTTCAATTTTTCTCCCCCCCTCTTTACCATTCAGCTTATTGTAATGCGTGACAAGCACACGGTTCTTCGTTATCGTACCTTTTTAAACTTTGCCCCTTATGACTCATAACATGACACCTCAAAAAACACTGATTATTGACGATGCCGTTCCTTATGCACAGGAGATGTTTTCCCATCTTGGCACCGTCATCACGTTTCCTGGAAAAGAGATTGATGCCCATGCGGTTAAACACGCCGATGCACTTATTGTGCGCTCTCGTACCCAAGTCAATAAAACGTTATTAAAAAACAGCACCGTACAATTTGTGGGCAGTACCGTGGTGGGCTTGGATCACATTGACCAAACCTACTTACAAAGTCAGGCCATTCCATTTTATTCTGCCCAAGGCTGTAATGCGAACTCTGTGGCGGAATTTATTATGACCACGCTATTTGACTTAGCCGAACACGTTCAATTTAACCTAACAGAAAAAACGTTAGGCATTATTGGTGTTGGGCATGTTGGAAAGTTAGTACATCAAAAAGCCACCGCTTTGGGCATCACCTGTTTACTAAACGACCCACCCAGAGCACGCTTTGAAGAAGGGGGGGGAAATAATTTTGTCTCGCTAGAGCATTGCTTAACCGCAGACATCATCACGTTTCACACACCATTAACCACTACAGGAGAGGACGCTACCTTAGATTTACTCTCAGCCGAACGCTTAAAAACCATTCAACCACACCAAATTTTAATCAATGCAGCACGAGGTGGCATCATTAACGAAGCGGCTTGGCAACACACCCCAACGCTTGCCAATATAATTGACTGCTGGGAAAACGAACCAAAAATTTCTCCCCCCCTATACCAAACAGCCTATTTAGCCACGCCACATATTGCAGGCCACTCCCTTGATGCAAAAGTGGCGGGGAGTAGCATGGTATACCATGCTCTTTGCAACGCTTGGAATACAACACCTCAAACAGACTGGCAACAAAATTTACCCCCCCCTCCACCAGCCATTTACCTCGAAGAAAAAGCATCTCCTCAGGCCACGTTGCACGCTTTATTTCAACAAACACACAATATTCAACAGGATGATCAAGCCATTCGTGCCAAGGATATTAAAGAGGTGCACCAAAAATACGAACACTACCGACGCCACTTCCCCGTTTACCGTGAATGGCACCAACACACCGTAGTAAACGCACCGCCCGCACTTCAAAAAACACTTAAGTCTCTAGGCTTTAAAATAGCCGGCATTAGAATATAATTATTTAGTGATGAGCTTAAGTAATGGTGGACAAAAAAAAATCAAATTGCCTTTCTCTACCCCTTTCTTTTAAATAGACAACTTGTAATCGTGCCAAACATTCTGGAGAATTTTATGTCCCCCTCTCAACAAATAAAATCGGCTCTTCTTGCCTTAACCCTGCTTACTCTTTCAGGCTGTGGCACACTCAATGCCATTAACAACCTCAATGAGGGCGCTGGCGAAACCTTTATGCAAATATGGGATAAATGGGTCGACAGTGAGGGGGACATTGCCGATGCCACCATGTGGGAAGTTAAAGTAGACAAAGGCATTACCCTCGAAGAAGTCATTGATGCCATTAACTCCACCGCCGTTCAAAATAACATTAAAAATGTAGGCGAACTGCCCCTTTCAGATGAGCTTAATGCACGTGGAATTAAATCGGGTGTCATTTATGTGATGTCTTTTTGCAACCCGGAAACCGCACGAAAAATGATTGATTTCTCTCCCGCCATGGGTGGTTTTTTACCCTGCCGAGTGACCATTATTGAAAAAGAGGACGGCCTGTATATTTACAGCATGAACATGGATATGGCCATAAAAATGGGCAAAAAAATGCCCCCCGAACTCCTAAAAGCCACCATGCAAGTACGTAATACCATTTGGGAAATGCTACAAAAAGGAAAAACAGGGGAGTTTTAAAACAAATGACTTAAAAAGCATTGCGCTTCCTGAAGGAAGTGCTGATTAAGTCTGAATTTCTACACTTAACCAGCATTAAACGTGGCTATTTAACCCTATCCCCTTCAATTTAACGCCCCCTTTACTTAATCCACATCAAAACACCGTCACTGACTTAAAACTTTCATAAAATTTCGCTTTTTCCCACGCAACTTTTATCGTAATATGGCTAAAAATCAAAAATGCAAAAAGGATACGAGTATGGCGAATATTTTAATTGCAGGGTGTGGAGACATTGGTTGCTTATTAGGTACAAAACTAAGCCAACAAGGGCATACCGTATTTGGGTTACGTCGTAATACCGATGCATTACCCGAATGCATTCACCCCATTAAAGCCAACTTAGCCGTAGAAATAAACACTCTTCCTAATAACATTGATACGGTATTTTACATGGCGGCGGCGGGTAAATACAACGATACCGCGTATTATCAAACGTATGTTTTGGGGCTTAAAAACCTGATTTTTTCCCTAAAAAAAACGTCTGCAAAAAAGCTGTTTTTTATTTCCAGTACTTCAGTCTTTCGGCAAAGTGACGGAGGGATCGTGGACGAATCCAGTCCAACAGATGATGGCACCTTTTCAACCAAGCGTTTATTGGAAGGGGAAGAAGCGGCATTAGAAAGCCCTTTTAATGCAACTGTCGTTCGCTTTGGAGGCATTTATGGCCCTGGGCGCACGCATTTAATTGACTTAATTCAGGAAGGCAAAGCGCATTGCATGGAAGAAGTTTGGAGCAACCGAATCCATTCTGAGGATTGTGCAGGCCTGTTGAGTCATTTGCTTACTTGTAACGAAAAAAATCCTGACAGTCTTGACTCACTGTACATAGGGGTGGATGACCTTCCAACATTATCATGCGAGCTTTACGACTGGCTATCCGAACAACTGTCTGCTCCTGATGCTGACCGAAAAGAGCCAACGGAAGCCTCACGGCTTATGCGAAGCAATAAGCGTATCTCAAATGCAAAAATACGTGCAATGGGGTATGAGTTTAAATACCCTAGCTATAAAGAAGGATACTTGGAGCTTTTACCCTAGGGAATCTCTGAATAAGTCACAGCTCAGCCTATTCTTTTGAACGCCCTTTTGAATCTGCTTCATGAAATTCCCCTTCAAGCACATCAGGCGTTAACTGTTTGGGAGTTGGGGGTTTGGCTTCATGCCATTCGCCTTCATAGTATTCTCCTTTTTGTGAACGATAACGATATTGCATATTTGATGCCATCCCTTTCATACTTTGTGTCATTAAAAAGTGACGAACAAATGGAATCAGAAACAAAAAGCCTATGCTGTCTGAAATCAGCCCAGGGAAAAACAGGAAAACACCCCCTAAAAAAATAAACACCCCTTCCATCACTTCTGTTTGGGGGGGACGCCCTTCCGCCATAGACTGTTGTGCTTTTTTCATCATCGCCACCCCTTGAGCACGCATAAGTGCAATCCCCACTACGGCGGTAAGAATGGTTAACAAAACAGTGGGTAATGCACCAATCACGTCCCCTAACTGAATAAGAAAATACAACTCAATCAGCGGTGCAATAAACAACAATAAAAATAAAATACGCATAGAAAAGGTCTCTTAATAGAAAAACACAAAGGCTTAATAAATAATGAATCGTCCATTACAACGCAACCCAAATGGTAAAAGTATTATAGAATGGCACAACCTAAAAAGCCTGAATAACCTCCATTCAACTTTTTGATAACGGCTCCGCTCTATCCAGGTTGATTAGGCCATTACAGCCAAACTCCCCCTAAAAAGGGAAAAATCAAGGCAAAAAGGCGCTTTACAAATGTACAATATCCTTTTTCAAAGGAAGTTCTGATTAAATCGTCTATTTTAAGGTTAAAGCAGAAGTCGTTACCTTACTTTTAAACATTCTCTCACTTATATGAGGGATATAGCCAAATATTTCAAGAGAGCTTAACCATGTTTCAACCCTTATCTTTTCTTAAACCTCTGTTTGCAATCTGTTTTGTCAGCGTTATTTCGTTAGGACTGATGGCTCCCGCACACGCCAACAGCGATTTATTAAAAGTAGAGGAAGCCTTTCAACTTTCAGCTCCGACCATTAAAAATCAACGCATTTTAATTCAATGGAAAATTGCAGACGACTACTACCTTTATCGCGACAAAATCACCCTTAAATCAGACGATTTAAACGTTGAAAACGCCATTTTCTCCAATGCTGAACGAGTAGATGACCCGCTGTTTGGCAAAACAGACGTGTATAAACAACATGCCAGTATTCAAATTCCCTACAGCAAAGAACAGTCAAACAGCACCGTCACACTCTCTGTTAAATACCAAGGCTGTGCCGCTATTCTTGGCGTATGTTACCCACCACAAAATAAAACCTTTAACATCACGCTCCCACCACTTACTCCACAGGCCACAGATCAAACAAAACAAGCAGCAACACAGGAAGATGAAAAAGGCTTTTTTGGCTCTCTGGAGGCCTTAAATGATTTTTTTACCTCCGATACACAACAACCAAAACTGCTTGAAGTAGACAAAGCATTTCAATTCACCCATCAAATCAACACACTTGGTCAATTAGAACTGTCATGGAACGTGGCAAATGACTACCACTTATATCAAGATAAATTTAACGTTCAAGTAAAAGAAGGGCAAGCCAGTCTGGGCAACTTATTACTGCCACAAGCCACAACGGTTGATGACCCTGTTTTTGGATTAAAAGACGTTTATCATGCTCAATTTACAGCCATTCTTCCCATCCCCCAATTAAACAGCGATGATGCCCTTATTGAAGTCACTTATCAAGGCTGCTCTGTCAGCATGGCCGTGTGCTACCCTCCCACTAAAAAAACCATTTTAGTTACCCAGGACAGTTTAAATTTTGATAACCAAAATTTACCACTTCAAGCATCACAGGCTCTAACAACCGAACCTCCCTCTCTCACCCCCTCCACACCCAGTGCCGATATTTCCGAAAGCGATCACATCGCCAACATCCTTAAAGACAACAGCATCTGGATTATCATTGGCACCTTTTTTATCTTTGGCCTGTTGCTTTCATTTACTCCCTGCGTATTCCCCATGATTCCCATCTTGTCCAGCATCATCGTCGGACAAGGGAAGCATTTAACCACGCAACGCGCCTTTATTATGTCACTGGTATACGTCTTGGCAATGGCACTGACCTACACCTCTGCTGGCGTTCTGGCAGGCATGTTTGGGCAAAACCTGCAAGCCACCTTCCAAAGTCCGTGGATTATTGGAACCTTTAGTTTTATCTTTATTTTGCTGGCCCTCTCCATGTTTGGGTTTTATGAACTGCAACTGCCCACCCGCTTGCAATCCAAACTCACACAACTCTCCAACAAACAAAAAGGCAACTCCTTAACAGGCGTCGCCATTATGGGCTTTTTATCCGCACTGATTGTTGGCCCTTGCATGGCCCCTCCATTAGCTGGCGCACTGATTTACATAGGTCAAACAGGCGATGCCTTTTTAGGCGGAACCGCACTGTTTGCCATGAGCATGGGAATGGGCTTACCCCTAATTATTATTGGCACCTCTTCAGCCAAATTCCTACCCAAACCAGGCCCTTGGATGGATAACGTCAAAGCCTTCTTTGGCGTCATGCTCATAGGGGTCGCTATTTGGATGCTCGAACGCATTCTGCCCGTTGAAATCACCATGATTAACTGGGCCATTCTCTTTATTGTCACCGCCGTTTACATGGGTGCGTTTGAAACCACCCACGAAAAAACAGGCTGGTTTAAGCTGGCAAAAGGGCTAGGAATTGTCCTGTTTTTATACGGCTTAATTATTTTGATTGGCCTAATGGGCGGTAGCAAAGACGTGTACCAACCGC
>WFPP01000102.1 GCA_015487495.1 Thiomicrorhabdus sp. | reverse complement strand
GAAAGCCAGTTGAGTTAAACTTAATGGCTTTTCACAACCACGAGATTAGCACATGAAATATACTCAACTGACTGAAGGTGAACGATACCAGATTTACGGATTATTGAAAGCAGGATTTTCACAAAAACAGATAGCACAGAATTTAGAACGCCCTCGAAATTGCAGTTATTACTTGAATCTGCGTAATCTTAATTGGTTTTCAGGTTTAATAATTTTTTAAGATAATGTCCTGTATGGGAACAAGAAAGGGTCGAAATTTTTTCTGGGGTTCCTGTTGCGATAATTTCCCCCCCCCCTGCTCCCCCTTCAGGGCCTAGGTCGATTACCCAGTCAGCTGTTTTAATCACATCTAGGTTGTGTTCAATAATAACAATGGTATTTCCTTGATCACGTAAGTGGTTAATGACCTTAAGTAACAGTTCGATATCATGAAAATGCAACCCTGTTGTGGGTTCATCAAGAATATAAAGGGTATTGCCAGTGTCTTTTTTTGAGAGTTCCTTAGCCAGTTTAATTCTTTGTGCTTCTCCTCCTGAAAGAGTTGTGGCGCTTTGTCCGAGCTTGATGTAGCCAAGCCCAACTTCGATTAACATTTGTAGTTTACGAGAGATGACTGGAATGACATCAAAAAAAGCACGAGCGTCTTCAATGGTCATTTCTAATATTTCATAAATATTTTTACCTTTGTATTGAATTTGTAATGTTTCACGATTGTACCTCGCACCTTTACAGATATCGCATGGCACATAGACATCTGGTAAGAAATGCATTTCAACTTTTAAAACGCCATCCCCCTGACAGGCCTCGCATCGTCCCCCCTTTACATTGAAGCTAAATCGACCTGGTGTATAGCCTCTTGCTCGTGATTCGGGTGTTGCAGAGAGCAGTTCCCTAATTGGGGTAAATAACCCCGTATAGGTTGCTGGATTAGAACGTGGGGTTCTACCAATGGCACTTTGATCAATATTAACGGATTTATCAAAGTGTTGTATGCCGTGAACTGTTTGGTATTCAGCAGGGGTGTGCATGGCATTATTAAGCATATTTGCTGCAATTTTAGAGAGGGTACCATTAATAAGTGTGGATTTACCTGAGCCAGAAACGCCTGTGACACAAGTTAAAAGTCCGGCAGGAATTTTAAGCGTAACATTTTTGAGATTGTTTCCACTCGCCCCCTCAATAATGAGCCATTTATCTTCTTGTGGTGTTAATCTTTGTGCAGGAATGGCTATTTTTCGAGTGCCGTTTAGATATTGTCCTGTTAATGAATTAGGGTCGGAGGCGATAAATTCAGGGGTACCTTGTGACATAATGCGCCCTCCATGAATCCCCGCACCAGGACCAATATCTAATACATGATCTGCAGCACGAATGGCATCTTCATCATGTTCTACAACAATGACGGTATTGCCTAAGTCTCGTAAGTGAATTAAGGTTGAAAGTAGGCGATCATTGTCACGTTGATGAAGCCCAATAGAAGGCTCATCCAATACATACATCACCCCAACTAACCCCGCACCAATTTGACTGGCAAGACGAATACGTTGTGCTTCTCCGCCTGATAATGTACTGGCATTACGGTTTAATGTTAAATAATTAAGTCCAACATTAACAAGAAAGCTGAGTCGATCAAAGATTTCCTTAACAATTTTACTGGCAACCTCTCCCTTTGCTCCTTTCAGAGAGAAGTGTTTAAAAACATCATATAACTCTCCAACAGGTAATGCAGTTAAGGCAGGCAAGTTGTTATTTTTAATAAAAACATGGCGTGCGACTTCATTTAACCGTGCGCCATGACAATGTGAGCATGGTTGGCTGATTCGGTATTTATCGAGTTCATCTCGTACCGTTTTGCTTTCGGTTTCAGTAAATCGGCGTTCCATATTTGGAATCACTCCTTCAAAACGTCTTATATCACTGTATTTTCCGTGAGGCAGAGGGATTTTTTCTTTTCCTGAACCAAATAAAATAATATTTTTAATTTTGTGTGGCAGGGCTTTCCAAGGCATTTCAATATCAAAATCATAGTAATCTGCAACGGCCTTTAATAGATCATAATAATACTTGTGGCGACGATCCCAGCCACGAATCACACCGCCTGCTAAACTGAGTTCAGGGTGTGTGATAATGCGTTCTTTGATAAATGTTTCTTTTACCCCCAAACCATCACAGGTTGGACAAGCTCCATGAGGGTTATTGAAAGAGAATATTCTGGGTTCCAGCTCTGGTACGCTGTAGCCACAATGAGGGCAGGAAAATTTTTCAGAGAAAAGAAGTTTAAAATTCTCCTCTTTATCCATGGGAAGAATTTGTGCAATGCCATCGGCTAAACGTAACGCTGTTTCAAATGATTCTGATAAGCGCTGTTTTAAATCGCTTCGAATTTTGAAGCGATCAACAATAACATCAATATTGTGTTTTTTATGTTTATCAAGCTGAATACTGCCATCAAGGTCATAAACTTGACCGTTGATACGAGCCCGAATAAACCCCTGCGCTTGAAGCTCCTCCAATAGATGGACGTGCTCTCCTTTTTTACCACGCACAATGGGTGCAATCAGTAAACACTTTGTTCCCGCAGGCAGTTTAAGGGTGTGATCGACCATTTGGCTGATAGTTTGAGCTTCCAGGTCACAAAGGTGTTCTGGACAACGTGGTGTTCCTGCACGAGCGAATAATAATCGAAGGTAGTCATAAATTTCAGTAACTGTACCAACGGTTGATCGAGGGTTATGGGAGGTGGACTTTTGCTCAATAGAAATGGCAGGTGATAAACCCTCAATGTGATCTAAATCGGGTTTTTCCATAACGGACAAAAATTGGCGAGCATAAGCCGAAAGAGATTCAACATAACGACGTTGGCCTTCGGCATAAATTGTATCAAATGCTAAAGAAGATTTTCCGGATCCAGATAACCCTGTAATCACAATTAATTTATCGCGTGGCAGAGTGACATCAATATTTTTTAAATTGTGAGTACGTGCGCCCTGAATAATGATCTCTTCTAACATGCCCTGATCCATTAAAGCTAAAAGCGGTATTATAGCAAGATAATGCGGTGATGGGCGTTCCTGAATAATGTACTCTGTGGTTATTCAGACAGCAAGAGTTGGCCTGAAATATCTACTTTAAGAGTGCTTGTTCCCGCTTCCATAGCGGGAGGTGCCATACTGTCTGCGGCCATTATTCGGCTGGTAATCGTATATTTTTGGTAGTTTGTCCGATATTGAGGAGTGTTAATTCGGGTTTCGGTTATCTGGTAATTTGAAGCATTAAAGCTTTGAGCAATTAGCCCAGCTTGTTGTTGAAAGCTTTGAAGGGCTTTTAACGTAAGGGCTGTAAGGGCTTTTTTATACCGCTCTTCAGATACTTTGAATTGCATTGACTGATAAACCAGTTTTTCTTGTAGTTCACTTAGAACATTTAATGGTTTTAAATCGAGGTTAAAAGTAATCGCCAATGATTGGCTACCTTGCCAGTGACGGATTGTTTTCCCTTTATTGTAGATGGGGTGAACCTGATACTGTCGTGTTTGGCTGGAAATGTCAGAGTATTTTTTTAGCAAGGCAATTGCGGAATGCATTTTCTGATTGATTTCATCGATCACGGCCTGTGCCGTGCGGTCTTGAGCGATGGCTTTTAATGTAATAATACTGATATCGTTATCCAATGTTTGTGATTCTGAAATTGAAAAAAAGACTTGGTTTCCTGCTGGAATACTTGTATTTTTTTCTGATATAGGGGGGGAGGAAATTTGATTGGCAAAGACAACAGAGGATGGACTGACTAGACAGAGTATGAATGTTGTCATTATAAAATTCGGGCAATACGATTTAAGAGCAGATAACATAGCTTTCTCCAAGGGGTTTCTAACTATTTTTATTTGATTATAACGCGCTCTTTTGAAGTGGAGTGTTATAATTTTCTGTTTATGTTTTTATTTTGAGGCTTGTGCGCGATACAATCACGAACGAAAAGGGTTAATATTTTTCTGCTTTTGTTAGAAAAGCTCTTAACAGCACGCTATTGACAGTACTTTTTGTATCAATCATCGGGAAGAAAATACTCGTTTTTTGATTTATTCCTGCGGGCGTCGGGTTTTGTATTTTGTGTTGGTATTGTGCAAAAGTCTCTACTTCATTTAATTAGGTAATATGTTTATGTCTCTTCCGAAGTCTCATTCAATGAGTCCTGTTGAACGTCGTGCTGCATTTTCAATTGCAGGCATTTTTTCAACTCGAATGTTGGGGTTATTTATGATTTTTCCTGTCTTTGCATTGTTTGCAGAGAAAGAATTTGCCAATGTAACAGGAATGCAAATTGGTATCGCAATGGGAATTTATGGTTTAACGCAAGCATTTCTACAAATTCCATACGGTATGTTGTCCGACAAATATGGCCGCAAGCCACTGATTATTGCAGGAATGGTTGTTTTTATGATTGGGTCGATGATTTGTGCTGTTGCAGAATCAATGGAAATGATGATTTTAGGGCGAGCTATTCAGGGAATGGGAGCGGTTGCAGCCGTATTAATGGCCTCTGTTGGTGACTTGGTGACGGAGCAATTTCGACTACGAGCCATGTCGATTGTTGGTATGACCATTGGTTTATCCTTTACCTTATCATTAATTGCTGGGCCTGTTTTAGCATCTTGGTTTGGTGTAAGAGGTATTTTCTGGGTGATTGCTGGTTTGGCTGTTTTGGGAATGTTGCTTGTTTGGTTTGCGATGCCTGCCATTGAAAAACAGACATTTCAGAGAGAAGCTCAAGCTGATCCAAGTCAATTTAAAGAAATTTTAAAAAACAAACAGTTATTGCGATTAGACTTGGGCGTTTTTATTTTACATGCCATGTTAACGGCCATGTTCATTGTTTTACCGTTAAGCTTACGAGATAACGCGGGCTTAGATGTATTAAGTCATTGGATTATTTATTTACCCGTAATGTTGTTGTCTTTTGCCTTCATGGTTCCTTTTATTATTCAAGCCGAAAGTCGAGGGCGAATGAAACAGATATTTGTTGGAGCGATTGCGACCATTACTTTTGTGCAACTAGGTTTTGCAGGTATTGAAAATAATTTTTGGTCATTGTTTATATTATTGTTAATTTTTTTTACGGCGTTTAATTTGCTTGAAGCCTCTCTACCTTCGCTTGTGGTAAAGCTTTCTCCTGCAGATAAAAAAGGAACAGCCAGTGGTGTATATTCAACCAGTCAATTTTTGGGTGCAGCTGTTGGGGGGCTTTTAGGGGGCGTATGCTATCAGTACTATGGTTATAATGGTGTTTTTATTTTTACAGCAATTATTGGCACAATTTGGTTAATTGCAGCTACAACAATGGAAAATCCTTTACCATTAAGTATTGCTTCTGTTCCTTTAGGAGGATTTCAAGAGAGTGATGTTAAAGCGATTGAGCAAAAATTACTGTCGTATGAAGGGGTTTATGAAGCGGTGGTTCGCCTTGATGAACAACGTGCCTATTTTAAAGTAGATCGAAAAATTGTAGATGAAGCCGCATTAATTGATTACATTGAAGAAAGTCGATAACCCCTGATTTTTAGATAAAAATAGGCTTTAATTTGTGTTTTTATTTAAAAAGTTTGAGAACAGATTTAAATAGATTAAACTTTTAGAAGAGAGAGAGACGGTATGCGTGGTATTAATAAAGTGATTTTGGTTGGAACATTGGGTGCTGATCCCGATGTTAAGTATGCAGCGAATGGTAACGCTATCGCTAATTTAAGTGTTGCCACCAGTGAAGAGTGGAATGATAAAAACACTGGGCAAAAGCAACAAAAAACAGAGTGGCATCGTGTGTCAATATTTGGAAAATTGGCAGAAATTGCAGGCCAGTATTTAAAAAAGGGCTCCCAAGTTTATCTTGAAGGCAAGCTCCAAACGCGTAAGTGGCAAGATCAAAATGGTCAGGATCGTTATACCACAGAGGTTGTTCTGAGTGGATTTGATGGAACCATGCAAATGTTGGGTGGAGCACCCCGTCAAGGAGGTGATGCTTCTTTTGAGCAAGGAGGCTTTAATCAAGCTCCAGTGGGGCAACAATCTCGTCAGCAGAATCAATCTGCTCCCATGCAACAGCAAGCACCAAAACCAATGGGGCAAAATATGGGAGGAGGGCAAACATCCAATCAAAATACGCCTGCGTATGCCCCTAATGATTTTGATGATGACGATGTCCCTTTTTAAGTGCATAATTATCAAAAATATTGATTTAAAAATAAAAAAGCCCCTTTCCAATAGGGGCTTTTTTATGAGTATTAATTGTTGTCTGAGTGTACGGATGTAACATAACGTGGATTCGGATAATAAGTGCAATCGGAAAAAGGAAAGCCAGTTGAGTTAAACTTAATGGCTTTTCACAACCACGAGATTAGCACATGAAATATACTCAACTGACTGAAGGTGAACGATACCAGATTTACGGATTATTGAAAGCAGG
>WFPP01000101.1 GCA_015487495.1 Thiomicrorhabdus sp. | reverse complement strand
TTGGAAGGCCGAGGTAATAGCCAATATACGATACCCGCAATATGGTGGAGGGTGGTGGATTCGAACCACCGAAGGCGGAGCCAGCAGATTTACAGTCTGCCCCCTTTGGCCACTCGGGAAACCCTCCAAATTGTGTGTGCGTATTCTATAGAGTTTTGCCGAACTGTCAACATTAAAGTTTAAGTTTTTTAAAAAAAATTAATGCACCACTATAGCCTAATCTAAAACGAATCTTTAAGCACTCACAAGCTCCCAAATCAAGACCAATAAAATAAAACACCTTCGATGCGTGTACGTATTTTAACAACCTCTTAAAAGAACACAAGTCTCTTTTAAAAAGCCTAAGAAAATTCTGATTAAATCCCAATCAATATTTTCGTCATTTTATTAATCAATGACTTTCATGCTTATCCCTGATAAAAAGCAGATTTATTCAGGAACGCCTTGAGCGAATCCCTTTACAAAAGACTGGTAAAATACCCATCACAGAATAAAAAAAATGAGATGTCATGCAAAACTGGAATCACCTTTTACAATTTGATCAAAAACACATCTGGCATCCTTATGCCAAAATGCCAAGCACCCCCCCTCCAATAGGAGTAAAAAAGACAAACGGTTCTCAAATAACACTGTCAGATAATCGTCAATTAATTGATGGTATGTCCTCTTGGTGGGCTTGTATTCATGGCTACAACCATCCTGTCATACAACAAGCCATGCACGACCAAATTGACACCATGAGTCATATTATGTTTGGTGGACTAACCCATCAACCCGCAATTGAGCTAGCACAACGCTTAGTTAAACTCACTCCAAAAGGCTTAGAAAGTGTCTTTTTTAGTGACTCTGGCTCTGTCGCAATGGAAGTTGCCATTAAGATCGCCTTTCAATACTGGATAAGCTTGGCGCAACCTCAAAAAACACAACTACTCACGGTTAGAAATGGATATCATGGTGATACTTTTGCCACCATGGCGATATGCGATCCTGATAATGGTATGCATAACTTATTTACCCCTTCACTTTCAAAACATTTTTTTTCCCCCCCCCCTCAAATGGGATTTGATATTAAAAGTGACGATAAAGACATTATGGCACTTGAAACATTACTGGCTCAACACCATCAAACAATTGCAGCAATAACCATTGAACCCATCGTACAAGGCGCTGGTGGCATGCGTTTTTATCGTCCAGATTACTTAAAACAACTTTCAAAACTGTGCCAGGACTACAATGTTTTATTCATTGCCGATGAAATTGCAACTGGGTTTGGTCGAACAGGAAAACTCTTTGCCTGTGAATGGGCCAATATAAGTCCCGACATTCTCTGTCTTGGAAAAGCGCTAACAGGTGGCAACCTAAGTCTTGCCGCAACACTCACAACGCAAACCATCAGCCAAGCCATTAGCCAAGGAACACCAGGGTTATTAATGCATGGCCCAACCTTTATGGCGAACCCTTTAGCCTGTGCAACCGCAAATGCCAGTATTGACTTATTGCTCAACAGCTCATGGAAAGAGAATATTGAGCGTATTGAAACACACCTACAACACACCTTATTGCCATTAAATGAAATACCTGGCATTAAAGAAGCACGAGTGCTTGGGGCCATTGGCGTAATTGAGCTCGAAAGAAATGATTTAGGAGAAACCATACAAACGATTGCAGTTAAAAATGGCATTTGGCTACGCCCATTTGGACAACTGGTTTATACTATGCCCGCCTATAACATCTCAAACGAACAATTAAAACAGCTTACCACTGGCATGACAAAATCCATTACAACAGCTCTTAAGGAATCCATGAATAAACCCCTTAACTAAATAACATCCCCCTCCCCCACTAACTCAAAATTTTAGGCTTCTTTAGGAAATCTCTGATTAAGTCCCAATCGTCATTTTATTAATCAATGACTTACATGCTTGTTTCTGGTAAAAAAATGGACTTATTCAAAGCTTCCTTTAGAAAGTTCAAAAATTTCATAGTCATGGGAAATGCTGACTGCAGACTCCAGCATACGAGAGACAGAGCAATACTTTTCTGCTGAAAGTCCAACCGCACGCTTCACTTTTTTTTCATTTAAATCTCGGCCAAATACTTTAAAGTGTACATGAATATCACGATACACCCTAGGAACCGAATCCGTTCGCTCTGCGGTGATTTCAATCTGACAGTCCTCAATAGCCTGCTTACTTTTTTGCAACATCAAAATAACATCAATACCAGTACACCCTCCCAACCCCATTAATACCATTTCCATTGGTCGTGGCCCTCGATCTTCTCCCCCAACTTCAGAAGATGCATCCATTAAAACAGAATGGCCTCCTTCTGTTATTGCTTCAAACGCCATTTTACCTTGCCACTTAACCACTGTTGCCATACAGCCAATCCTTTCATTAACACTTTAAACAAATTTCTCCCCCCCTTCTTTTTATGTTTTAATCTCACTAAGAAAGTGAAGTAAGGGGAAAAACAAGCTTCCCTTTAGGAAGCTCTGAATAAGTCCTTTAGTAAACACGAAACTAATTCAACTTAGCTCCTTATTTTTTGGTCAAAAAATAATTCAGCTAATTTTTCACCCGGGTCATCTGCTCTCATAAAAGCCTCTCCCACCAAAAAACCATTCACCGAATGGTCTCGCATTTTTTGTACATCTTCTTTTTCTAGCACGCCACTTTCTGTAATCACAATACGGTCTTTTGGAATCTTGTCCAACATCCGAATCGTAGTCTCCAAAGAAACGTCAAAACTATGTAAATCACGGTTATTAATCCCTATCATCGGTAGCGGCAACCGCAATGCACGCTCAAGCTCTTCTTCATTATGCACTTCAATTAAAACATCCATATCCAAAGCCATTGCCGTTTGCGTTAATTCTGACAGTTGAGCATCACCAATGGCGGCAGCAATCAATAAAATACAGTCCGCACCCATCACTCGCGCTTCATACACCTGATAATCATCAACAATAAAATCTTTACGAATAATAGGAAGCTCAACCGCCTCTCTGACCTGTTTTAAATACGCACCCGACCCTTGAAAAAAATCTTTATCCGTTAAAACGGATAGGCACGCAGCACCATTTTTCTCATAGCTCTTTGCAATTTCAACAGGGTCAAAAAGGTCTCTTAACACACCTTTACTCGGAGAGGCTTTTTTAATCTCAGCAATCACAGCCGACTCTCCGGCCTCAAGTTTTTCCAGCATCGCTCCCACAAAGCTTTTTGTCTCAGGAGCCAACAGTGCACGCTTTTTCATTTCTCGTAATGAAATCTGCTCACATCCCTCCTGAATTTCAGCCAATTTTCTTAAAATAATTTTTTTTAAAATGGTTGGTGTACCACTCATAATGCAATCCTTGCTAAGTACCCTAAAAAAAAATAATAAAATTGTTACCCCCCCTGAATATCTGAACCACCAAAAAATTAAGGGCACTCTGGGATTTTCCATAAAAAGAATAACAAAACCGCTGCAATAATAATCAACATCATTTGCAGTAAAGGGGTTAACCACAACACAGCAATGGACACACTAAAGGTCGCTAAGATTACCGTGGTAGCTCGTTTTTTTGTCTCTTTTTTCATGGTTCGTGAGGCTTCCCAACGCCGCAAGTCATCGCCAAACCAACGATTATTTAGTAAAGCCTGGTGAAATCGTGGAGAACTGCTCGCGAAACACGTAGCGGCTAAAATCATAAAAGGGGTCGTTGGTAAAATAGGTAAGAATACACCCACTAACCCCAAGCCAAAAAAAAGCCCACCCATGGTGAGCAAAAACCAACGCCGAAGATGATGCTTCATTGGTTTATCAACCTTTTAACACACAAACCCAAATCAATTAAGAACCCGTTCGAGCAAAAGAACCGTAACAAAATTCTCATTTTGATGATTGGCTTTTAGCCCATTCAAAACAAGCAACACGACTACTTAAGGAAGCTCTGAACAAATCCGACAGACTCCTAGGAAAAAGACTGCGTTTTAGCAATAAAATCATTAAATTTTTTCTGAGCCAAACCTTGTGCAATTACAGTACGAGCCAAGGTAACGCCCTCCGGATAAGAGTCTGAAAGACCAGCCACATATAAAGCTGCTCCCGCATTCAAACACACAATATCTTTTGCTGCACTGTCATTATTTGCAAAAACAGATCGAATGATATTCAAACTGTCTTGTGCCGACTCCACTGAAAGCTCTGTAAGATTGACATGATCCATGTCTAAATCATAAGGATCAATTTCCCAGTAAAAAATTTCCCCCCCCTTAAGTTCTGCAACAAAGGTCTTGCTGGCAATGCTAATTTCATCCAAACCATCCTCAGCATGAACCACCATAACATGCCGAGACCCTAATGCTTGAAGCACCTTGGCAAACAAAGTAATTAATGACTTATGGTACACACCAACAACTTGATAAGGCGCACTGGCTGGGTTGGTTAAAGGCCCCAATAAATTGAAAATTGTACGAACCCCCATTTCTTTACGCGCACCAATCACATGCTTCATTGCGCCATGATGCGCTTGGGCAAACATAAAACCTACACCCAGCTCATCAATACATGTAGCCACCTGCTCTGGTGTCAAGGTCAAGTCAACACCTGCGGCCTCCAAGACATCTGCACTACCCGACTGACTGGAAATAGAACGGTTTCCATGCTTTGCAACTCTCCCCCCGGCTGCGGCAACCACAAAAGCACAGGCTGTTGAAATATTAAAGGTATTTGCTCCATCCCCTCCCGTCCCACAGGTATCAACAAGCTTGCTTTTATCCGCTAAAGGCACGGGAGTTGCTAAGGAACGCATCACTTTTACCGCAGTGGTCACCTCAGACAAGGTTTCCCCCTTCATTCTCAAAGCGGTTAAAATCGCACCAATTTGAGCCTGAGTTGCTTGACCAGACATGAGCTGATTCATAACCGACTCCATTTCCTCTTCATGCAATTCATGACGCTCTAACAATTGTTCTAATGCGCGTTTAAGCTCCATACAACCTCCAAAATTAAAGTAATACCCGTTTTGTGCGAGAGTCTAATCAAAACATCCTTCATAAATAGAGTTTTGATCTAAAAAATTTTTTAACATTGCATGCCCTTGCTCCGTTAAAATTGACTCTGGATGAAACTGTACACCTTCAACAGGAAGTGTTTTATGGCGAACGCCCATAATTTCACCCAAATTGCCCTGCTCATCTTGAACCCAAGCCGTGATTTCCAAACATTCAGGCAAGGTTGCTCGATCAAGAACAAGCGAATGGTAACGTGTGGTTTGTACCGGGTTAGGTAAGTTTAAAAACATTCCAATATTGTGATGATAGACCTCAGAGGTTTTACCATGCATAACCTGTTTAGCACGAATCACATCACCACCAAATGCTTGCCCAATACTTTGATGCCCCAAACAAACCCCCATAATGGGAATTTTGCCTGCAAACTGCTTAATCGCCTCAACCGATATTCCTGCTTCATTTGGAGTACAAGGCCCTGGAGAAATGACTAAGTATTGAGGTTTTAAAGCCCCAATTTCTTCAAGCGTAATTTGATCATTACGAAACACTTCAACGATCTGACCCAACTCACCAAAATATTGAACAAGGTTATAAGTAAAAGAGTCATAGTTATCAATCATTAACAGCATTGTTTATCCTTTAATGCCAACAACAGGATTGTCTGTTTTCAGCCCTTCGGTTACAAATTGGGCCGCACGAAAAATAGCACGCCCTTTATTCATGGTTTCATCCCACTCTAATTGCGGGACAGAATCTGCCACAATACCAGCACCCGCCTGAACAAATAACGTTTCATCTTTAATCACTGCCGTACGAATTGCTATTGCGGTATCCATATTGCCATGCCACCCTAAATACCCAACCGCTCCCGCATAAATTCCTCGCTTTACGGGCTCCAGCTCATCAATAATTTCCATCGCTCGGACTTTAGGTGCTCCCGAAACAGTTCCAGCCGGGAAGGTCGCTCGCAAAACATCCATTGCACTCATATCCGACTTAATTTCAGCGTTCACATTCGAAACAATATGCATCACATGAGAGTAGCGCTCAACCACCATTTTTTCAGTTAAATTAACCGTACCGACCTGAGCAATACGCCCAACATCGTTGCGCCCTAAATCAATCAACATTAAATGTTCAGCCAACTCTTTGGGGTCATTCAAAAGCTCTTGCTCTAAAGCCATATCTTTCTCATGCGTCCCACCTCTTCGGCGAGTACCTGCAATGGGACGAACAGTCACTTGACGCTCTTCCAAACGCACCAAAATCTCTGGTGAAGAACCAATAATTTTCACCCCCCCCATATCTATAAAAAACATATACGGAGAAGGATTTAAATAACGCAACGCTCGATATAAATCAATCGGCTGCTCTTTAAATGGCACTGACATTTGCTGAGAGATAACAACCTGCATCGCATCTCCCGCCAAAATATACTCTTGAACCTTAAGCACCGCCTCCTTAAACGCATCTTCACCAAAGCTGGAATAAAAATCAGTTTCTTCAGTTGTTTGAGAGCTCGGTTGATCCACAGGCATTGGCATTGCCTGACTTAACTGTGCAGACAACTTATCCAAACGAGCCAATGCAACCTGTTCTCCATTTTCCAAGGTTAAATCAGCATGGACAATCACATGCACCTGCCCACTTAAATTATCAAACACCACCAGCTCTTCAGACACCAATAACTCGATATCAGGTGCACCAACGTCATCTTTTTCAGGCATTGATTTTTTTAAACGTGCCTCAACATAACGTACCGTATCATACCCAAAATACCCAACTAATCCACCGCTAAAAACAGGCATTCCCTCTAGCTGAACCACCTTAAAACGCTTCTGATATGCTTCAATCCAAGCCAAAGGATCATCTGCTACTTGGTGCTGAATAATCTCTCCATTTTTAATTTCTTGAACATGATGCCCATTAATTTGCAATCGTGTTTGACAAGGCAAGCCAATAATTGAATAACGACCCCATTTTTCCCCCCCCTGAACAGACTCAAAAAGATAAGAGTAAGGACCTTTAGCCAATTTATGATATACGCTCAATGGCGTATCATAATCCGATAAAACGGTTCTCATAATTGGCATTCGATTAAAGCCTTGTTTAACTAAGTCAGCGAAGTCTAAATTACTCATTATTTATCAACCCTACGACAAGATTATTTTTCTAGTTTTTTTAAACAAAATAGCTTGGCGAGACTCCCCGCCATCAAACAAATAAAAGAACAAAAAGTGTACGCCCACCAAGGAAAGCGCGGTTCAAATATTCATTTTTTAAACATCAAATTAACCCTTTTCGAGGGTAAGATAGATAGAGCCATTATGATACTTATGCTTTTGATTCCAAATAATCAGGCAATGCCATAAACGAATCCATTACAGCATCAGGATGGTAGTCTCGAATATCTTTTCCATGATTATACCCATAGGTCATGCAAAAAATATAAAAACCTGCCGCTTGTGCTGCCTTAACATCCGAACGAGAATCACCAATCATTAAAGCATTTTCGGGTTCAACCTTCATTTGCTTCGCCGCATGAAGCAATGGCATTGGATGAGGTTTTTTTTTAGAACAAGTATCGCCACTCACAACCACTTCAAAATAATCAAACAATCCTTTATTTTTTAACAAAGGAAGCGTAAATTCCTCTGCTTTGTTTGTCACACACCCTAGACGGTATCCATTTGATTTCAACCAATCAAGCCCTTTAAAGACGCCCTCATAAACACTTGAATATTTTGCATTATTAATTGCATACAACTCTAAAAAAACAGGATAGGCTTTAGCCATAAGCTTCGAATCTGGCATTCCTTCTACCGAATTAATCAAAGCACGTTCAACTAATCTCTGAACCCCATTTCCAACCCAATTACGTACTGCCTTATGCCCTCGCACAGGTAGCCCAACTTGTTTCATCGTTTTATCAACACAATAAGCCAAGTCCGGCACACTATCAATTAAGGTTCCATCTAAATCAATTAAAATAAATTCTGGATTTATTTTTTGCATTTTTCCTCTTACTCTATCTAAGGAACCTCTGAATCAGTCCCTTAATTTCTGACAACGCCATTTTATTCGCATCAAGGCAAATGACTGAAGCAATGTCTAGACCTTGCAAAGGCATTTAACGCTGAGGCGAATAAAATGGCTAAGCCCCGTAGGGTGAGCCTTCAAGCCTTCCTCTTCGTTGTTATGCTTCTTGTGAATGGAATAACCACTCCCTACGAAACAAGCCTAGAATAGGAAGGCTTGAAGACTCACAGAATGTTAAGGGACTTCCCTAAAGATAGCTTTAAAGCACCTAAAAGAACAAAAACGCCAGCGACTTAAACAAGTTAAATCGCTGGCGTTTAATTACAATACTGTCATTTAAAAACTTAGGAATAATAAACGCTTTTACAGAACGCCTTTATTTTAGTCTAAAACAACTTAACCCTATCAAAAACGTCTTAACTTAAGGGCTAAACTTTTGCAAGCTCATCACGCATTTGCTTAATAATGCTGTCATATCGATTGACATCAGAGGCATTTGCCTTACCAAAAATCCCTGAACCCGAAACAAATGTATCACAACCCGCAGCCGCTACTTCTGCAATATTTTCAGCCTTTACACCACCATCAATTTCTAAACGAATCTCTCGACCAGAAGCGTCAATTAACTGACGAGCCAGACGTAACTTCTCTAACGATTGTTCAATAAATGCCTGTCCACCAAACCCTGGATTTACGGACATAATTAAAATCATATCTAGCTTATCCATAACATGCTCAAGATACGATAACGGTGTTGCAGGATTAAATACCAACCCTGCTTTTAACCCTGCATTTTTAATCAACCCCAAAGAACCATCAATATGTTCAGAGGCTTCAGGATGAAAAGTAATAATATCCGCTCCAGCAGAAGCAAAATCACCGATAATGCGATCAACAGGCTTTACCATTAAATGTACATCAATGGGTGCATTAACCCCCTCTTTCACCATAAAGTTTTTAAGCGACTCACATACCAATGGCCCAATCGTTAAGTTAGGTACATAATGATTATCCATTACATCAAAGTGAACAACATCTGCACCGGATGCAACCACATCTTTCACATCTGTACCCAACTGTGCAAAATCCGCAGATAAGATTGAAGGAGCAATCCAGTTTTCTTGTTTAGCCATGTTTATACACCTTTTAGTAAACGATAAAAAAATAATTCGTGCATTTTACCAGCATCCTATAAAATGAGCAAAATAAACAGTACTTCAAACACTGCTTCTTCCATATAGTTACCTAAAAAGAAATTAATGCTGGTTTTTTGCTACAAAAAAATATACTTTAGAATCTACGTCTGTTCAGCATGCAAGGATAAAGACAATGAAAACTGAAAGCCCTACCGAGCTAAAAAATAAAGAAGCAACGGTTCCTAATTTAAAGATCCATACGCCCGCCGAAAAAGTTCTAAAAAAAAGCATTCACCTCATTGAATTTATTGGACTCATTATTATTGCCATTGCAACCGTCTTTGCAGGAGGGCACGCAATCATGATCATGTTTGAAAATGGCTTGGTAACATTAGGAGATCTTCTTTTATTATTTCTCTATCTTGAAGTCCTTGCAATGGTGGCTATATACCTTGAATCCGGAAAACTTCCTATCAGGCTCCCTCTCTACATCGCCATTATTGCATTAGCCCGTTATTTAATTTTAGATATGAAAGAACTCAATGAATGGGAGGTCATTGCCATTGCAATCACTATTATTTTAATCACAATTTCAACCTTAATTTTACGTTATGGTAGTCAAAAATATCCCTACAAATAATTTTGTAGCAAATTTAGGCACCACAATAAATAGGATTTTTTATGCAACCTCTTTATGAATCTCACCTCACCAGCGTTCCCTTAATCGGCAAAGGAAAAGTACGTGATATTTATGATATTGATGATCAACACTTATTAATTGTTACCACTGATCGTATCTCAGCCTTTGACGCCATTCTACCGACACCCATTCCTGGAAAAGGCCGAATCTTGACTGAAATGCCTCAATTCTGGATGCATAAAATGGAGGAAATTGTGCCTAATCAGCTCGCTCCAGAGATGTGTCTCTCAGATTACCTCACTCCTGAAGAATTGCATGAGCTTGATGGAAGAGGGATGATTGTACGTAAACTCAAACCTCTACCTGTCGAAGCCATTGTACGTGGCTACCTTGTTGGTTCAGGCTGGAAAGAGTACCAAAAAAATCAAAGCGTATGCGGCATCCCTCTTGAAAAGGGGCTCCAGCTTGCCGAAAAACTCCCCTCCCCCCTATTTACCCCCTCAACAAAAGCAGAACAAGGAGAACATGATGAAAACATCAGTTTTAACCAACTGGTAAAAATAATGGGTAAAAAGCGTTCAGAAAAGGTAAAAAAAATCAGCTTAGCCTTATACCAATACGCTGCTGAATTTGCCTTAAAAAGAGGCATTATTATTGCCGACACTAAATTTGAATTTGGAGAGGATGCCTCTGGGAAAATTTATTTAATTGATGAGGCCTTAACACCTGATAGCTCTCGATTTTGGCCATCATCAAGCTATCAGGTTGGTAAAAACCAACCCAGTTTTGATAAACAATACATTCGTGACTACCTAGAAAGCCTTGATTGGGATAAAAACCCTAACACCGCTCCTGAACTCCCAATCGAAATTGTTAACAAAACATTTGATAAATACCAAGAAGCGCAAGCCCGTCTGACTGAAAATCTCTAACAACACAATATTAATAAAATAATGAATACTCAAAAATCCCCCCCCCTTAAAAATCCAAAAACCACCCAAAAGGGTGGTTTTTTTATTACAGGAACGGACACAGATGTTGGCAAAACTTATGTCACATGCAGTCTTGCCACAACGCTCAGACACAAAGGGCTTTCTGTTACACCCAGAAAACCTATTGCATCAGGTTGCATTCGCCAACCCAACGGAGAACTACTTGCCGAAGACGCCCTATTACTCAAACAAGCTTGTCACTCAACAGAAGCCTTAAGAACCATCTGTCCTTATCAGTTTGAGCCTCCAATCTCTCCCCAAAGAGCCATACAAGAAGCCCATCAACACATTACTATAAAAGACCTAACAACAGCCTGCCAAACAAACTCTGGCACAGTCACCCTTGTTGAAGGGGCTGGTGGATTTTATTCTCCCCTTGCTCTAAATGGCTTAAATAAAGACCTGGCTATTCAACTTAATTACCCTGTCATTTTGGTGGTTGCAAATCAAATCGGCTGTATTAACCAAACACTCTTAAATATTGAAGCCATTCAAAAGAGTGGACTAGCGATTCATTGCATTATCATCAATCATACAACAAGCAATGAATTTGATTATGCACAAGACATTCGTGATTACACAAAACATACCATTTTAAACGTCAATTACCAGCCTGATGGTAAACCACAAATCATTCCAGGCTGGAGATAGAAACTATTATTAATCGCTCTTTAAACCGCTTTAAAGAAATGGCTTTAAAAACCTATAACTCATCAAGTTGCAAATACTCCGCCCCCTGATTCTTTAAAAAAAGCAAAAACTCTTTTGCAAGAATTGAAAGTTCCTTACCTCGAATATGCACAATATTCCATTCTTTATTAATTGGAAACCCCTCTACATCTAAGATTGCAACGGGGCTGGCATCCCCCTCAAGATACAAGGTTTGCTTTGACACAACCGCAACGCCCAAGTCCCCAACCACACAATGCTTAATGGCTTCATTGGTTTCTAGCGTGACCCTTTCATTTACTTTCAATCCCATGTCTGAAAACATTTTTTCAACCACCGAACGAATACCAGACCCCTCCTCTCTCATAATAAAAGGCTGCTTGGAGAGCTCTTTCAAAGAAACCTTCCTCCCAACCAATTTATTGTTTTTATTTGCAATAACCACTAAAGGGTTTGTCGCAAAAGGAATCACCTCTAACTCCAACTTCATATCTGGAACCTGACCCAAGATATACAAATCATCCAGATTTTGTTGAATGCGTTTTGCTAGATTATCACGATTTGTAATCTTTAAACTTAAATCAATATCGGGGTGACTTTTAATAAATTTACCTAATGCAACAGGGGTAAAATATTTAGCCGTCGAAACAATTCCAATCTTTAGGCTACCACGCGTCATCCCTTTAAAATCATCCAATAAAATTTCAAGATTAGACAATTGTAAAATGACATCTCGGCAACTAGAAGCAACATGCTCACCGACTTCGGTTAAATAAATATTACGCCCAACCTGCTCATACAAAGGCATCTCAATCGACTCAGCAAAACTCTTAACTTGTGCTGAAACCGTTGGCTGGGTTAAAAACAATTCCTTAGCTGCATTTGTAAAACTCAAGTTCCTTGCCACAGCTTCAAAAATTTGAATTTGTCGTAGTGATGCATGTCGAATAAGATAACCAGCTGGATTTGAGGTATTTTCTTGTTCATTCATGTTTGAGCCCTCAAAATAATGTTTTACATTAACCAAAGAAAATAGGCTTGGTTTTTTTAAAAAACTCTGAACAAGTCTTTAAGGAAGAATAAAAAAAGAATCCTTTATTAAAGGAAGTCTTTTTATATATTTAATAAAAGAATTACAGTCGCTGTAAAGCCGCTGCTGCAGCCTGTGAAGCTTCTAAAATATCAGCTTCACGACCTGACATAATTAAACGACCGTAAGCACCCACTGCCTTGGCTTCAACCAGTGTAATATTCGCTGCTTTTTCAGCCTCATTCGCTGCATAAATAATATAACCTGCTGGCTCTGTTTCCATAATAAAAATACTTTGACCTGGCAAAACCATTGAACCTCGACGATTATCACGGTTAATCAAAGTCGCATGATCGGCAGTAATTCGACAAATAACTTCATTCCATTTTACCAAACAAGGGGGTCTTACAGCATCTTCTGTTTTTAAGTAACGTAAAACATGAGCTCCCGATTCGAGTACATCACTCTGATCTCGATGATGCAACACCATTGAACCATAAGCACGCTCAACAACCTGTTGCCCTAATCTTGCATTCGAAGCCTTTAAAGCCACATCTGAAATACGATGGACCGCCATACCCGGTGCAACTTCTATCCACAAACAAGAATCACCTGGAATGGGTAGAAACCCCATTGAAACCGTCCCCATATAGGAAGCCAGCTGAGGTTGTAACGAGTCTAAAAAAACATAAGTTCTTAACTCTACCATCTGCTATCCTGCTTCAAATTTTGTAAAAGACTATTTAATGCCTTTGCTCGGTGACTCACTTTATTTTTAAGATCCATTGGCATCTCTGAGCCTGTTTTATTATATTCACGAAACCACATAAGGGGATCATATCCAACTCCATATGTTGTCTTGGGTTGTAACAAGATTTCTCCACACCACTTACCCATACCCACAACTGGGTTAGGATCTGAAGCGTGACGAATAAATACCATGACACACACATAACAAGCATGTCTTTGACTGGAGGCCACACCTTTCAACTCTTGTAACAACATTTCATTATTTTGTGCATCTGAAGCAGGCAGACCATTATAACCTTCTGAATAACGTGCAGAATAAATCCCTGGTCGCCCCTGAAGAAAATCGACCTCTATTCCAGAATCATCTGCAAGCGCAGGAAGCCCTGTTTTTTGACTTGCATACCTTGCTTTCTTTAAGGCATTTTCAAGATAGCTTAACCCATCTTCTTCGACTTCTTCAGAAAAAAAAAGAGTTTGACGATACAAATCAAGAGGGTGCGAAGCAAGCATTGCCTCTATCTCAACGGCCTTATGTGGGTTACCTGTTGCAAGAACTAAGGGGGGCATTAATACTATCCTAGATTGTCGGCTTGCCGTATTTATTTGTAGTCAAAACCTCAACATCATTCGTATAAACCACAATAGGATAACCACGCTTAATATAGTCAATTAAACTTTCTATCAAAACTTCTGCCAACTCAGACGCAACCAGTACAATAAACAGAATATTTGTTTCTCCTTCAGAGTGACCATCTTGAACACCAGAATAACCATTTCCTCTAGCATCAATCTGTGTATACCCAGTTACACCGACTTTATCTAACACACGAATCAGTTCATTTTCAAACGTTGCATTTACAATAATTTGAACAGATTTTCCCGGACTCATCGTAATAGCCATAATTTGACCCCTTTAAATTAAAGTGCAGAATACATCGTTGCCATTTGGTAAAACAGAGGAATACCGATAACAACATTAAAAGGAAAAGTAATCCCTAATGATAACGTTAAATAATATGAAGAGTTTGCCTCTGGCACGCCATAACGCATAACAGGAGGAACAGCAATATAAGATGCACTCGCAGATAATATCGCTAACAAGAATGCCCCTCCAACAGAGAAGCCTAAGAAAGAAATCCCCACAATCACACCAATAGTTCCACCAATAATAGGCATCATGACACCAAATGCAATCAACACTCCCCCCACTTTTTTCAGAGTATTGGCTTTTTTAGCGGCTTCCATCCCCATATCTAATAAGAATAAACAAAGTACCCCCATAAAAATTTCACTGGTAAATGGGGTTACTTTGGCCATCGCTTCTGGTGTAGCAACAGTACCAATAATTAAAGCACCAATCAAAACAACAACACTACCATTTGTAAAAGCCTCTTTTAATAAAGGACTCCATTCTGTTTTAGGAACCTCATCCCCAGATTTAACCGCAAGCTTTTTACGAGCTAAAGCAGCCAGCACCAACCCAATGATAATTGCTGGCGTCTCCATAATAACCATCATAATAATTGGATAGCTCTCATACTCAACACCAGACACTTCTAAAAAGGCCACCGCAGTTAAAAATGTTGCTGCGCTTACCGAGCCATAATGCGCTGAAATAGCCGCTGCATCAAAAGAATTTATTTTATTTCGGAATCTTAAAAGAGCATACCCAATAATAGGCAATAAGAACCCAAGGATAATCCCCCAAATAATACTGGAGATGGCTAGGCTAAAATCAGCACCACTTAATGCGACACCTCCTTTTAAACCAATTGCCATTAATAAATAAATACCGATCCCTTTTGTCATTCCTTCAGGAAACTTAAGGTCTGAATTAATGAATTTTGCAAAAGCACCTAATGCAAAAAATAAAACTGCTGGTATTAATAAACTGTCTAATCCCATAACTTATATTCCTTTACCCTTCACAAATCAAGAAAGGTGAAATCGTCCTCTGTAGAGCATTATTTTTTAATTCGACCATAATACGAGATCTCTGCCTAGAATAAAAGTTGGTAATTCAACTTTTATCTATAGAGAATAGTAAATGGATTAAATTATTTTTTTTAATAACGTAATTCTACAAAATTGCTCTAAAATAAAGGCTTACCAAAAAAAGCTTTTCCATGTTGCAACCTTAACTCTTTAAGGAACCACCGATTAAATCACTTCCTTAAAGAACCTTTGATCCAGTAAATTTTACATAAAAAAATGCGGGAAATATTCCCGCCATTTTTAAACAAAACACAAATATATAAGGAAAATTAATCCGGCCAAACCCGTCTGATCGGCAATCGTTTAATTTCATCTGCAATATGCTTTGTTGGTTTGTTTAAAAAAATTTTCTTTTGTGCCACTCTATTTTGCTTAGATGAAGAAGTCGAGCTCGAGAAAAGTTCAGAATTTAAGCCAACCTCAGCACTCATTGAACCTGTTTGAACAACTGGAGCGGTTGATGACATTGACTTTAAAGAGATTGAGTCTGTTTTTGAAATCACAGTCGTTGCTCTTTTTTTATTACTGACCTTACTCACTCAAGCATTCCTTTTGAGGCTTCAACTGCTTCTCTATATTTTGCATTTATTTCATCTGCAAGCTTAAAATCAATCGATTCAAGCTCTTTTTTTGTTGAATAAATCACAATGGATGCATGTTTACGGCTAAAGCTAATATTAGGATGGTGATTCATTTTTTTTGCGACATCCGCTAAAGAGTCCAAAAAGTTCATCAATACCCTAAACTCTGAAAACTCAAACCTTGCTTCTAATAAGGGAGGAGACTCTTTCCTCCTCCAATTATCGCTCATGCAAAACTCCTAGAGATATTCGGCCCCGCATTCATCGTATGGTAATACTCTTCAATCCAACTGGTAATTCTAGCAAGCTGAGCCTGTTCTTCTTCAAATAATTGATTAAACAAAGCCCCATCTTCAGCCGCACCCATATTCATACAATACTGAGCAGCTTCACCATAAAGCTGGATAAGCGCAACTTCTCTTGCTTCACAACTTTTTAAAGCTTCAACAACAGAGCCCGAATAAGTCGAAGGACTTAAAACACTTCCCGCAGGAAGTGCTCCATGAGAAATAATACGATCTGTAATTAAATTAGCATGCTGAAACTCTTCATTTGCAAGGGTTACAAATCCCTGAGCATAATGAGTTTCATTACGAAACTTAGCCAAAGAAGCTTGTGCCAAATAGTGCTGTCCAGAAGTAAACTCTAAACTCAAAGAACGCCCCAAATAACCCAATATTTTGGAGTTACTCTCTATTTGCATTTCGTTGTTAAATCTAGGAAAGCTACCTGCTCCAGACATAACACCATTTTGCATAAATGGACGATAGTTCATAATTATTTCCTTTTTATAGAGGGTTTTCCCTCTAAATAAACAGAGCCGTTATTACAGCATTGACCCTAATTCATTGTGAGGACGTGCGATAATGTGTGCCGCTACAAGACCATCTCCAACACGCTCACAAGCATCAGCACCAGCACGAACTGCTGCATTCACTGCTCCAGTCTCTCCACGAACCAATACGGTTACGTAACCACCACCTACAAACTCACGAC
>WFPP01000100.1 GCA_015487495.1 Thiomicrorhabdus sp. | reverse complement strand
TTGGGGTTAAGCTCTTTTTATTTTCTGGCCTCGAAGTCATTGGCTTGATGCCTTTGCTTCGGAACGGGGCGTATTCTAACCAATAACGCTTACAACGCAACCCTTATTTGGGGCTTTTTTGCTTTTTTTTATATTTGAGCTTTTATGTACGCGTTGTTCAGGAGTTATCCACAGGGTTGTGCACAATTAAGAGAGTTAATTTAATATTGAAGCGGATTTTATGGCCGCAATCCATTCTTGCCCTTCCTGTAATTGAAGTAATTTTAATGAACGTTTGGTAATTTTTGCCAAAAGGGGCCAAGGTTCATTTGTCACCTGCAAATGTATTAATACACTGTAACTATTTATAACTTCAATGGACTTAATCGTTACATTTAAATGATTTAATATGGAACTTTTGTCTGGCTGTTCAGCTAATAAACTCACTTGTTGTGCAGAAATAACCACTCGAACATGCTCTCCAGCGGCTTTCAATATTTCAGGAACCCATATCGAAACCTCCCCTACTTTTAGGTGTGTTAACCCATCTTCTTTATCATGCCCAATCACATATGCGCCAAGAACCGACCGTGGATTATCACCTTGATAAAGAGGAGAATCCACTCGGTTCAGAGCTTGCTCAAGAGTCTCAAACTCTGTAATGTTTCCTTGTTCCATAAAAAGAACAGAGTCTGCCAAACGCTCTACTTCTTCAGGAGAATGTGTAACATACAAAATGGGAATGGCCAACTCATCTCTTAAACGCTCTAAATAAGGCATAATTTCTCGCTTTGCATACAAGTCTAAGGATGCCATTGGTTCATCCATAAATAAAATCTCTGGTTGAGATAATAATGAACGCCCAATCGCAACCCTTTGACGCTCTCCACCAGAGAGAGTATGGACAGAACGTGCTAATAAATTTTTTAACTTTAACCAGGTCACAACCTGTTCAAACTGAATCTGGGTAGCGCATTGCCGAAAAGACAGAGAACGCTTTAAACCATAACGTAAATTTTCTTTAACATTTAAGTGCTGAAACAGGTTGGCCTCTTGAAAAACATACCCTAAACGACGCTTATGAACAGGTTGTTTTTTTGATCCTTTTAACCAAAGTACCTTTTTAAAATAAAGCCAACCCGTTACATCCGACTCTAACCCTGCCAAACAACGTAATAATGTTGTTTTACCTGATCCTGATGGGCCAAAAACAGCCGTAACGCCACAAGAAGGAATCGTAAACTCATCCGTTTTTAAACAAAAATCACCTCGCTGTAAATGCAGCGACCCTCTTAAACTCACGGCATGCCACCTTGTTTTATTTTTAGCTCCATACGACGATTTAATCCATACACAATGATTAAAACGAACAAACTTAATACCAACATAATGGCCGATAAAAAATGTGCTTGATCGTATTCCATTGCTTCAACATGATCATAAATTGCAATGGATGCAACCTGAGTAACTCCAGGAATATTTCCACCAATCATTAAAATGACACCAAACTCACCAACAGTATGTGCAAAGGTAAGTGTGGCAGCCACCAAATAGTGACGTCGTGTTAAAGGTAAAATGACACTGAAAAAACGATCAATTGGCCCTGCACCCAATGTTGCTGCGACATCAAGTGGGCGTTTTCCAAGTTGTTCAAAGCCGTTCATTAACGGTTGAACAGCAAATGGAAGAGAGTAAAGAACTGAACCAATTACCAAACCAGTCATTGAAAAAGTAAGGGGAGCAAACCCCATTGAAGCCCAAAGCTCTCCTATGGGGCCTTCTGGCCCAATTGTAACCAATAGATAAAACCCTAATACCGTCGGAGGCAAGACTAATGGCAACGCAACCATTGCTTCAAACACCGCTTTTTTAGAACCTTTAATTTTAGCCATCCATAAGGCTAAAGGAGTGCCTAAAAAAATCAATAAAACCGTAGTATAAAATGCAACTTGCAATGTAATCCATAATGGCTGTAGATCGAGTGCATCAAACATAAAAAAATAACCTGTGCCCCATGTTCATTGCATCAAAACAGTTGAGTCAGGAAGATCGTAACCAAAAGATTGAATACGATTTTGAGAAGAGAGGCTTTGAAAAAAAGTTAAAAACTGAAGCACATCAGACGTTCCTCGACCCTTTAAAATAACCGCTTGCTGTTCTAGAGTAGGATAAATGCTTCTTGGAATATCAAACACCTCTCCTTCTGTGGTTTGCTCTGGATGATTCACATAGGATTTTGCGACCAATCCAATCTGAGCATTACCAGATGCGGTATATTGATAAGCCTTACCAACACTCTCTCCTAAGGCAATTTTTTTTTGGGACATCAAAGAATGATAAAGCCCATAATGTTTTAATATCGCAACAGAGGCCACGCCATAGGGTGCCGTTTTAGGATTTGCTATGGCCACATAGCGTAAGCCGACCTCATTTGGATTAAGCTGTGATAAATTTGCAGAAATTTTTGCTTTGGGAGACCAGACAACTAATCGTCCAATTACATAAGTAAAGCGACTACCTTTTTCAATCAACCCCTCTTTTTCCAACAATATAGGACGATGACTATCCGCAGAAAAAAATAAGTCATACGGTGCCCCTCGCTTAATTTTGGCATATAACATTCCCGTTGCACCATTTGAAATAAATACAGGAATTCCTGTTTTATGAGTAAAATCTTTTGCTAAAGTTTTTAAGGGAGATAAAAAATTGGAGGCGACCGCAATACGAACGTCTGCTGCAACTGAAAAGCTCATTCCTAAGCTTAAAAAAAGACTACCCAATAGAGCCATAAACTGTAATACATATCTAACCATTCAAATAAATATACCTTAATTATGAATAACACTATTGAGCAAGCCACTAAAAGGCAGTATGATTTCAAAAGTTCAGTATAAACGGATACTCGGATAGACATGCTAACATTAAATACATCACGCCTCTATCCTATCTTTAAATACAGTCTACTTATTACTGTTATTACCGCTGTAATTACCTTGATAAGCGCGTGTAACCGGCAACAACCCACGGAAAAAACAACCGTTTGGCCAACCATTTCACATTGTGATTTACACCACCAAAAATGCATTACAACCTATGAAAATCAGACTGTTCAATTAAAAATAAGTCCTAACCCAATTCCCATTGCACGCCCTCTTGGCATTGAACTCTCCTTAAAAAACTTTAATGAATCCAAGGTAGAGCTTGATATTTCAGGAGCCAATATGTACATGGGGTACAATCGCGTCAATCTTATTCAAGATGGCCCAAAAGGTCGCTATATAGGAACCTCCATGCTCGCCTTTTGTTCTGCACAAAAAATGGCATGGAAAATCACACTTATTATTCACTTAAAAGATGGATCACAGGTCCAAATACCTTACTTACTTGAAACTCAAATACATTAATCAGAAGCCCTTTCATTAAAGCTTCTTTCAAACTTTTCTTTTAATGCCTGTCCAACAGTAGGGTGTACAAATTCAGACACATCCCCCCCTAATGCCGACACCTCTTTGACCAAACTGGATGAGATAAATGCATATTGTTCCGCTGGTGTCATAAACATCGTCTCAATTTCAGGGGCTAACTTACGATTCATGGAGGCTAACTGAAATTCATATTCAAAATCGGATACCGCTCGTAAACCTCGAAGTAAAACATTACCCCCTACTTCATGCACAAAATCAACCAACAAAGAATCAAAACCACAAACGTCAACATTCTCAAAATCAGATAATACCGTCTGAACCAAATCAATACGCTCATCTAACGAAAACAAGGTCTTCTTATTACGGTTATTTGCCACCGCAATAATCAACCGGTCATAAAAACGTGCCGCGCGCTTAATTAAGTCCATATGCCCCGTTGTAACCGGATCAAATGTGCCTGGGTATACCGCAATAATCGACATATAAACATTCCATCTATGTAAAAAACAATTTTGCTATTTTAACTGAGAATCCCAAGTAGTTAATAGGTCTAAAAAAAGAAATTAAAAAACAAGCAAGGGGGGGGGAAATTTTTTAAATAAATCACATGACCATGCAATGCCTGGAACAGGAGTCAGCATACTCCCACGGCAGTAATTCTAAATAAAGCCAGGCACCATTTTAAGATGGTAGCCTTACTTTTTTAATCGACATCGTAGCGCTTCCACAGTCCTTATCTTATCAAAAGCAGTGTTGAGCTTTGCTATCATCCACTCTCTTTTCTAAATAATCCAAAACGCACCTGCGAAGTACTCTTTTCACGATAACAAACCCACCCCTCTGGCAATCTTGGCCATTCTAATATTTTTTCCTGCTCTAAATACAACCAGGAGCCAAAAGCTTCATTTGAAACAACCCCATTTAGAAACAACTTATCCACAGCCTGCTGCATCAGATCTAAGTGAAATGGAGGATCTAAAAAAATAACATCAAAACAAGCCACTTGCTCTGACTCAAGCCACATTAAACTGTCTCCTTGAACCACTCGTGCATTATTTATATTTAAACACTGAAGATTTTCTTGCAACTGTTTTACCACAGAAACAGAGCATTCCAAAAAAGTGGTTGATTTGGCTCCACGAGACAATGCCTCCAACCCTAACGCACCACTGCCTGCAAACACATCCAAACAATTTGCTCCCCCTATTTCAAACTGCAACCAATTAAAAACCGTTTCACGAACACGATCTGAAGTGGGTCTTAATCCATCGGACAGTAAAACAGGTAACTTTCGACCTCGCCACTCCCCTCCAATAATACGCACACAGCCCATTTGAGAACGAGATAAATTGACTGTATTTTTTTTTCGCTTCTTTTTTTTCATAACATTTCCAGTCATACTTAAATCCATTAAAAATGAATCCCTTAATTCCATTGACTTACCCCCCCATAATGAAATAATGGAAGAGCTCTCAGAATATTTAAAGGCGTATCATAATGGCAACCTCTGATAACAAAGCATGGCATTCGTTAACAGAATCGGAAGTGACCAATCAACTTAATCCACATCCCAGCACGGGTTTAACTCAAACAGAAATAAATCAAAAACAAGCTCGGTATGGAGCCAACACTCTTAGTATTAAAACCCGACAAGGACCTATCCTGCGTTTTTTAAAACAATTTCATCAAGTCCTTGTTTACATTTTACTTGCCGCAGTTGCCATTAAACTCTATCTGGGAAGCTGGGTTGATGCCAGTGTCATTTTTGGTGTCGTGCTACTTAACTCCATTATTGGCTTTATTCAAGAGCACAAAGCGCTTAATGCTCTTGATGCACTCTCTAAAGCATTGGTAACTGAAGCCAATGTCATTCGTTCTGGTGAAAAACAACGCATTAATGCCAATCAACTTGTACCTGGTGACATTGTTCTGCTCCAATCAGGCGACAAAATCCCAGCTGATATTCGCATTTTACACAGCCGAGAACTAAAAATAGATGAATCTGCACTCACAGGTGAATCTCTTCCTGTATCAAAACAGGCTAAAACGCTCTCTCTATCAACACCGCTTGCCGACCGCAGTAATCTACTTTTTTCCTCAACCCTTGTTACCTATGGAACAGCTCAAGGCATTGTTGTTGAAACAGGTGACCGTACTCAAATTGGCCAAATTTCTCAACTCATTAACAGTGCTGAGCAGCTCTCCACTCCCCTTACCCGAAAAATCAAAACATTCAGTCATGTTTTACTGTTTGTTATCCTTACCCTTGCCATCATCACCTTTGGCGTAGGACTGTGGCATGGAGAAACATGGGAATACTTGTTTATGGCTTCCGTGGTCATTGCCGTAGCCATGATTCCCGAAGGATTGCCTGCCGTCATGACGATCACCCTTGCTGTTGGTGTCGCACGCATGGCAAAAAGTCATGCGATTATACGCAACCTTCCTGCCGTAGAAACCTTAGGCAGCACGACCATTATTTGCTCTGACAAAACAGGGACACTCACCCGTAATGAAATGACTGTTCAGCAAATATGGTGTGCCAACCACCACTATCAGGTAACGGGAACAGGCTATAAACCCATCGGAGATATTTTATACAAACAACAAGCCGTTCACATGAAAACCTTTCCAGAACTTTCACAACTGCTTTTAGCTGGATTATTATGTAATGATGCCCAACTCAAAAAACAGAACAATGACCAATGGACAATCATTGGCGACCCAACAGAAGCGGCTTTACTGGTTTCCTCTGCCAAAATAGGCCTTGAAAAAATGGCACAGAATTATCCAAAATTAGACACCCTTGCCTTTGAATCTCAACACCAGTATATGGCAACACTGCATCGTACCCCTCACCCCTCAAACCACATTATTTATATTAAAGGCTCTGTTGAAAGTCTGCTAAAACGCAGTACTCACTTACTTGATGCACACAACCAAACTATTCTCCTCTCTGCAAACCAAATTAACCAACAAACACAAAAAATGGCCAAACAAGGCTTGAGAGTACTCGCATTTGCTCAAAAAATAGTGCCCAAGCATATACAAACCATTGATCATACACACATTCAAACAGGGCTTACTTTTTTAGGCTTACAAGGCATGATTGACCCTCCCAGAGACGAAGCCATAAGCGCTATAAAAGAATGCCAATCAGCTGGCATACATGTCAAGATGATTACTGGCGACCATGCTGAAACCGCCAAAGCCATTGCTTTAAAAATGAGGCTAATCCTACCTCACATGGATCAAAATCAAGCGGTTAAAAATGGAACACAAATTGAACAACTAAATGGGGAAGATTTGGTTGAAGCAGCACATCAAACAGCCGTTTTTGCCCGCGTCACTCCCGAACAAAAACTACGACTCGTTGAAGCCCTGCAAAAAAAAGGCAACATTGTTGCCATGACAGGGGATGGAGTAAATGATGCGCCCGCTCTACGACAAGCCGATATTGGGATTGCAATGGGCATGACTGGAACCGATGTCGCCAAAGATGCTTCCGACATGGTGCTCACCGATGATAATTTTGCCAGCATTAAAAAAGCCGTTGAAGAAGGGCGGGGAGTACTTGACAACCTTATCAAATTTTTAAGCTTTATTCTTGCCACCAATTTTGGCGAAGGCTTAATCATTATGGTTGCTGTCTTAATGGGATTAATGCTACCCGTTTTACCCGTACAAGCCTTATGGATCAATATGACCGCCGCCGTTTTTTTAGGACTGACACTTGCCTTTGAGCCCCGAGAACCAGGCATCATGAGCCGAAAACCTCGCTCACCCAGTGCCCCGATACTACAAGGCCGACTTATTTTTCGTATTTTCTTAGTTGGAGGATTGCTGTTTGCAGGTGCATTTGGATTATTTCAATGGGCTTTAATGCGAGAGGCCAGTATTGAAGAAGCACGAACCATTGCCGTCAACGTCTTCGCAGTAGGAGAAGCATTTTATCTGCTAACCTGTCGATCACTACGACACAGCATGTTTAAACTAGGATTGTTTAGCAATCCATGGATATGGGGTGGAGTACTTGCCATGGCCATCGCCCAACTCAGCCTAACCTACCTCCCTATCATGAACCAACTGTTTCATACTGCGCCCATTGCATTATCCGATTGGTTGCCTATTTTTGCAGTTGGACTTATTATTTATCTTGTCATCAGTGGCGACAAGGCCATTCGCAATTACCTAGAAAGAAAAAAATAACAAATAATTAAAATTTTCTCCCCCCCTTCACAAAAACTTGACTATTGCAACTTATCAAAGAGCCTGACGGGTTTAGATAAATCGACTGCAAAAAAGCCATTTCGGCCCATTTTTCTGATCTATTTCGTTAAATATACTCAATATTTGCCTCAAATGATCGAAAAAATGGTCTCAAAATGACTTTCTCTCACGACGTTCACCTCTAAGTCCGACAGGCTTCTAGACCAACGTAATTTTTTCAGCTGACAACGTAATTTTTTGAGCCTTATAAAGCCGCCCAAGTGTTTTTTTATAATTGGCTTTACTTGTACGATACACTCTAAAAATAGCTTCTGGACTGCTTTTATCGGTTAAATCTGATTCGCCATTGTTTTCAGCCAAAAAAGCCAAAATACGTTGACCCAGTTCATCTCTGGCTGCCGCACCATGACGTTGAATTCTAAGATTAATTTTATGATCGGGACGAATACCTTTAATGTAACCTTTCAGTTTTTGCCCCATACGCAATGGGTATAAAATATCCGAGTTATGAATAAGCCCCAAATGAGTCCCATTAATCACAGCGGTATAACCTAAATCACTACGGCTCACCACTTGCAATCCAACCTCTTGACCACTTTTAAAGTCACCATTTTTTTCATGCAAATACTGGCTTAACTTACTGGATGCCGCCACCCGTCCAGTGTTATCAATGTACAAAAACACACAATAAGAACGCCCTTCTTCCATTGGAACACGTTGCTCGGCAAACGGAACCATTAAATCTTTAGGCATTCCCCAATCCATAAAGGCACCCGTACGGTTCACTTGATTCACCCTAAGATACGCTACCTCTCCTACAGAAGCCAAAGGTTTATCTGTTGTGGCAACTAAACGATCTTGAGAGTCCAAGTAAATAAATACTTCAATGTTCTGCCCCACCTCAACCATGTCAGGTACATAGCGTGCAGGCAACAAAACCTCTCCTAAGGAACCCGCATCAACATACAAACCAAACTCAACTGTTTTTATAATTTTAAGACGATTTACCTGTCCTACTTGAGCCATTTTTCACATCCAAAGAATAACAAAGTTAAATAGAAAGCGAGGAGCTTGGACAAACCAAACGGTCAGCATCAAGATCTCTTTTCGCAGGGTAGGTCGATATGGCAAGAAAAGAGAACATAGAAGCGGGGAATTTAACTTAGCCCCCCTTCTTAGACGCCCTGCAAAACCTCAAGTGACTTATTCAGAAGTTCCCTAGGAGTCTACCGGACTTAGGGGGGAAAATTTTTTAAACCTTTTTATCTTCTTTCTCAGAATATTCATTTAACGACTCAATCACCAAACTCCAATCCCCATTATTTCCACGTTGCCAATATTGATGGACCAATTTATTTTCACTGCTTGCAGGAAAGGTAACGTACAATAAATCATCTTCATTTGGGTAGCGATACACACTCACCGTCTCCCAAGGCACCCCTACATAACGGCGCTTCAACCACGATTTAACCTCTTCCAAAATAGGTTCATTCAGGGCTGCTGATTGCTTTTCAACTTGATGATCTTCCACTAGAATAAATGGCGTTTCAAACGGCAAGCGGTACATCGCCAATAATTTTTCCATCGCAGTATTATTTAATACCACACACCCTCTACTGGCATTAGGGTCTCTAATATAAGTGTCTCTAGGCGTACCATGTAACCAAATACCACTGCCTGTTCGACCTTTTTTCAAATCCCAGTCGTTTGGGTAATTTATGGGTAAAGCACCCACCCCATATAGCTCCGATACCTCAGAATCAGGCAGTAATTCAACAATATGATACACACCAAGCGGTGTACCCCGGTCACCTTCTTTTTGCTTTCCTGCACCCGCACGCCCCATAGAAATATAGTAATTTGCAATCTGTTGCAGGTTATTCTGTTCATCTCGTTCATAAACATACAAACGGTTGTCAGCTAAATCCACTAACACAAGATTAGGTTGTTCACCGATTTTAAGCACGTAACGTTCAAAAACACGGTTATCACTCAAGCCCGATTGTGAAAACTCCCAACGCACCACGGCTTCATTTTGTAAACGCCCTACGGTTCTTGGATTTTTTTGATGTATACTCTTCAATAAAGCGTGTTGCCCTGATTTAAGCGCTAATAAATCCGCTTTCAACAACTGAACCAATTTATAGTTAGGGTAACGTTCACTGAGATCATTAAATTCATCTAATGCACGATCAACCGATAAATCTTGAATAAACTTTAGTCCTGAGAGCAATTGTTTTTCAGCTAATAACACATCATCTGCCATACTTGCAAACGACAACAGACTTGTCAGTGCAAAGGCGAATAGAGGGGGGGAAATTTTTTTAACGTTTATCACTGGCCACGACCTCCTGCACAATTTTCCATTGTTGACCATCTAATTGCCACAAAACCACTTTATACACGCTGTCTTTAAACGTATTTGATTCATAGTGTTGTAAAAAGCGGGTGCGAACCAAATTTTTATCCAGTTGAACGACCTGAATATCATCAAATGAAATATTAATAAATTTAGGACGCTTTAAACTACGATGCCGACTTTCCTCCCAAACGGAATAACGCAAACCGTCTTTAGGAACAAACTCTTTACGGTGATAGAAATTTAAGTACGACTGAATGTCCTGATTTTCCCATGCAGAACGCCATTGATCCAGTTGCTCTTTTACCGTCAAAATTGCTTGTGTTTCTGGCTGATATAAAAAGGCCTCTTCTGGTGAAAACTCAGGCAATTTAATGGACACATACTCGGTTGGCAAAGCAGAATTTTTTACATCAAAATAAAGCAACTCTCCAGAAGGAGAGGTAACGGGTGTTTGACTAAATACTTTTTGATAGGCCTTTTGCGCCTCATAAGCATACAGCTGATTAAGATTAGACAAGGTTGTTGCTACCTGAAAGTCAGCTTTTAAGGCAGAGTCCAGTAGCTTTTCGGCTTGCTTATACTCCTTTTGCTTAATTAATAAAACTGCTAAATTGTTTTGCAATGCCCTTGACAACTCCGGAACTTCAATCTCCTCTTGACTAAGTGCATTCCAAATAGTGCTGGCCTTATCCAGTTCCCCCTGTTGAGCCGCATCCCAACCTTGTTGAAACTGCTCTGCCTGCTTCACCAATTTTGCCAATTTTTCATCCGCCACAGCCTGGCCTGAAACAACGAATATTAAAAATGCCAATATCACACCTTGTGTCACAACGGACACACATTTAAAAAAAGCAAAGGTGTTATTTTCTAAAGTACGTTGCCTTAAAACTTGTTTTACCATGACCAATGTATCTACTCCCCCAACCTGATAAATATGCAATTGCAATAAAAATTTTATGCATTTTAACGCAAATCACCAATCCCGACCATCCTACTTTTCAAGAGTTTTACTTCGTCTCTTAATTGAGCGGCACGTTCAAAATCCAAGGCTTTCGCCGCTTTATACATCTCTTTCTCCAATTTCTTTAATTTTGAAAGTAACTCAGCAGGAGAACGCGTTTTTGATTCAACAAAATACTCACCTTCGGATTCAGCCACTTTTAAGGCTTTTTTAGAGCGAGACGGTTTCGAAGAATAAGGCGAATCCTCTAAAATATCCGTTACTTTTTTATTCAATCCTTGAGGAGTAATCCCTTTTTCTTCATTATAAATAACCTGTTTTTTTCGACGCCGTTCCGTTTCATCAATCGCGGTTTTCATCGACCTTGTTATTTTATCGGCATACAAAATAGCTTGCCCTTCTACATTACGCGCCGCACGACCAATGGTTTGAATTAATGCGCGATCAGAGCGTAAAAACCCCTCTTTGTCCGCATCTAAAATCGCCACTAATGCTACCTCAGGAATATCAAGGCCTTCACGTAGCAAATTAATCCCGACAAGTACATCAAACTCACCCAAACGTAAATCACGAATAATTTCAATCCGTTCCACCGTATCAATATCCGAATGCAAATAACGCACTCGCACCTGATGCTCTTCAAAGTATTCTGTTAAATTCTCAGCCATACGTTTGGTTAATGTGGTGACTAAAATCCGTTGCCCTTTTTTGGCTCGCCACTTAATTTCACCTAATAAGTCGTCCACCTGTGTCAGTGCTGGACGCACCTCGACAAGCGGATCCAGCAAGCCCGTTGGACGCACGACTTGCTCAACCATTTCAGAGCAGTGCTCTGCTTCGTACTTTCCTGGCGTTGCCGAGACAAAAATACTTTGTGGCATTTTTTTCTCAAACTCATCAAATCGCATCGGACGATTATCCAGTGCAGAAGGCAAGCGAAAACCGTAACCCACTAAATTCTCTTTACGAGAACGGTCCCCTTTATACATCCCTCCAATTTGAGGAATGGTAACGTGACTTTCATCAATCACTAATAACGCATTTTTAGGAAAATAATCCATTAACGTCGGAGGGGGGTACCCCGCTTCTCGACCAGATAAGTAACGTGAGTAATTTTCAATGCCTTGGCAGTACCCCAGCTCTACCATCATCTCAATGTCCAAACGGGTACGCTCTTCCAGTCGTTGCGCTTCCACCAGCTTGCTCATAGAACGCAACTGCTCCAATCGCTCTTTCAACTCCACTTTTACCTTTTCGACCATCTCCAACACGCGCTCTCTGGGCGTCACATAATGCGACTTGGGGTACACCGTGGCGCGTGTTGGACGATTAAGTACTTCGCCCGTTAAAGGATCAAACCAGGCGATGCTTTCCACTTCGTCATCAAACAATTCAATCCGTAACGCATACTCTTCCGCTTCTGCTGGAAAAATATCAATCACATCGCCCCGAACCCGAAAGTTTCCTCGCCACAGTTCCACATCATTCCGGGTATATTGCATGGAGGTAAGTCGTGCCAAAATATCACGTTGTGCAATGGTATCGCCCAACCGTACTTGCAAAATCATTTTCAAATACATTTCAGGGTCGCCCAATCCGTAAATGGCGGACACGGTGGCGATTAAAATGACATCTTGCCGCTCTAATAGTGCTTTGGTTGCAGAAAGACGTAACTGTTCAATTTGCTCATTCACCGAAGAGTCTTTTGAAATATAGGTATCCGAAGCGGGCACATAAGCTTCTGGCTGATAGTAATCGTAATAAGAGACAAAATATTCCACGGCATTATTGGGGAAAAACCCCTTCATTTCACCATACAATTGCGCCGCCAAGGTTTTGTTGTGCGCCAAAATAATGCACGGCCTTTGCACCTCATTAATCACATTGGCTATGGTAAAAGTTTTACCCGATCCGGTAACCCCTAACAGGGTCTGAAACGCTTCTCCATTCTGTAATCCCTCCACTAATTTTGCAATCGCAAACGGCTGATCTCCATTGGGAGAGTATTGAGAAACCAGTTGAAATGCTTTTGCCACAATTATTCCTTTAAACAAAACTCTAAAGTCAGTAGAATAGGCTGGTTATCAACCACATACTGAAATCGAAAAGCGTATTATACAAGCTCTTTCAATGCATGGAGAAATTCAATCAATGACTAACTTATCAGATCGTGTTAATCGAGTTAAACCTTCCCCAACATTGGTCATTACGGCTAAAGCCGCAGAACTCAAACACGCTGGTAAAGATGTGATTAGCTTAGGTGCAGGAGAGCCCGATTTTGGTACACCTGAACACATAAAAGCCGCAGGCATTGCCGCTATTAAAAACGGAGAAACCCGTTACACAGCGGTCGATGGCACGCCCGAATTAAAAAAGGCCATTCAAGCCAAGTTTAAACGCGATAATGGCCTCTCTTACGAAATGAACCAAATATTGGTCTCTTCAGGTGGCAAACAAAGTTTTTACAACCTGTGCCAGGCACTGCTGAATGACGGCGATGAAGTGATTATTCCTGCCCCTTATTGGGTCTCTTACCCTGATATGGCGTTATTAGCTGGTGGCGAGCCTGTCATTGTTGAAGCCAATATTCAACAAGGCTTTAAACTGACACCACAACAACTCAAAGCGGCGATTACGTCAAAAACAAGGTTATTTGTTCTCAACAGCCCATCCAATCCAACGGGCGCGGTTTACACCGCAGAAGAACTCAAAGCACTTGGGGAGGTATTATCGCACTACCCAAACATCATCATCGCCTCAGACGATATGTATGAGCATATTATGATTGGCAACACCCCGTTTACCAATATTTTAGAAGTGTGTCCTGAGCTAACAGGGCAAACCGTTGTGCTCAATGGCGTTTCCAAAGCTTACGCTATGACAGGCTGGCGCATTGGGTATGCGGCCGGCCCTGCAGAGATTATTACGGGCATGCGTAAAGTGCAATCTCAAAGCACCTCCAACCCGTGTTCTATTTCTCAAGCCGCGTCGGTTGTCGCACTAAACGACTCTCAAGCGTGCATTCAAACCATGCTGGTTGAGTTTAAAAAGCGCCACCAATTCGTGGTGGAAAGAGCCAACCAAATTACTGGTCTTAAATGCATTGAAGCTGATGGCGCGTTTTATGCGTTTATTAATGCCGCAGAGGCAATGACCCTAAAAGGCTACAAAACAGATACCGAGCTTACCACGGCACTCTTGGAAGAAACCCTCGTAGCAGTCGTTCCGGGGTCGGCCTTTGGCGCAGATAAACACTTTCGCATCTCATTTGCTACCAGCATGGAAAACTTAGAACAAGCGTTGGATCGCATTGATGCGTTTATGAATAACTAATTTTTATTCTGGCCTTACTCTTAAAAAAACAGGAAAGCGGGGCAAACCTTTTTTGGTTAGCCCTATGTATTGAAATTTAATAAAACGACCTAATGCTGGTGGATTTTTTCGCATCGCATCGGTTAAGCCACTGCCAATTTTAATCACGCGATCGGCATCCAATGTTAACGCAGTAAAGGTATTGGGCAGTAGCTGACATGTTAATGCCCCTGTTTGCCCCTCATACTTACCTTTGCCTTGTGTATATCCCACCACTACGCACTCTGCATCTTGCTTTAATTTGACCTTCACGGCATCCGAAGAACGCCCAGTATGATAAAGAC
>WFPP01000099.1 GCA_015487495.1 Thiomicrorhabdus sp. | reverse complement strand
TTAACCATGACCGCCACGCCCATTCCACGTACCCTCAATATGGCCATGAACGATCTGCGTGATCTCTCCATTATCGCCTCACCGCCCGCCAAACGACTGGCGGTACAAACCTTTGTGCAAGAGTGGAACGACGATGTGGTGCGAGAAGCGTCCTTACGAGAGATTCGCCGTGGAGGGCAAGTGTATGTGCTCTACAACCAAGTGTCCAAAATGGAACAGATGGTCGAACACCTGCAAGCATTGATACCCGAAGCCAAAATAACCCTTGCACACGGCCAAATGAACGAACGCGAGCTGGAAGCCGTTATGGAAGACTTCTATCACCGCCGTTACAATATACTGGTCTGCTCCACCATTATCGAAACAGGAATTGATATTCCCACCGCCAACACCATCTTAATTGACCGTGCCGACAAATTTGGCTTAGCGCAACTGCACCAACTCCGTGGTCGTGTCGGTCGTTCACACCACCGTGCTTACGCCTATTTATTTACCGCAGACAAAGCCACTCTCTCCAAGGATGCCGAAAAACGCCTTACCGCCATCGCCAAACACAACACCTTGGGCGCAGGTTTTATTTTAGCCAGTCATGATTTAGAAATCAGAGGCGCAGGCGAACTGCTGGGCGATGGGCAATCAGGGCAAATTCAAGAGATTGGTTTTGGACTGTACAGCGAACTGTTAGAACGCGCAGTAAGTGCGCTCAAATCTGGCAAACAACCCGAACTCAGCACCACACTTCATACTGGAAGCGAAGTCAACCTAAGTGTGCCCGCCCTCATTCCCGAAAGCTACCTACCCGACGTGCATACCCGCTTAGTATTCTACAAGCGCATTGCCAGCGCCAACAGCACAAGCGCATTAAGAGAGCTTGAAGTCGAGATGATTGACCGCTTTGGCCTCCTGCCCGATCAAGTTAAAAACCTGCTACTGGTCACGCAAATAAAACTGCTCATTGAACCCATTGGTATCACCAAACTGGATGCCACAGAGAGCATGGTTCGTGTGCAATTTAATAACCAACCCGATATTGACCCGCTTAAACTGATTCAATTGATTCAGTCACAGCCCAAGCAATATCAACTAAAAGGCCAAACCGAATTGACGTTTTTAGATACAATGCCAGAGATACCACAACGCATCCATGCGATTGAACAATTAATTAAAAGCATACAAACCTAATCAGAAACACGCTAAAAAGAAAGGACGCGCCGCGCCATGACCATACCAACCCAAAAAAAAACAGCTCAATCCACCTTGTCTTTCCTATTAAAAGGATTACTCGCACTTAGTTTAATCACAGGTTTAATGGCTATTCAAACACATGCCAAAGCCGCCAACTACACCATCGAAGTCATCGTGTTTGAAAACCTTGCTCTAAAAGGCTGGACAGAAGAACGTTGGCCAGATGAAATTGAACTGCCAAACACCCAAAACAGCGTATCACTCTCAGCACCACAAAAGTCTCGCTTACACCTTAAAAAACGTAAGACCCAATTGAATAACGTCGCCGCCAAAGTCGCCAAAAATTACCGCATTCTATTTCATAAAGCTTGGTCGCAAAACGCCTACAGTCCCAAAAAAACACCCTCCGTACTCATTGAAAATGACCACGCCGGCAGTACCCGTTTACTGGGAACCGTTAAGCTTTATAAAACTCGTTTTGCCCATGTACAATTTGACCTTGAAATAGACAGAAGAATCCCCAGTAAAGTGCGAGAAGCGATGGCACAAAACCAACAAATTGATCTTTCAGACCTTCCTTCTCACTGGCGATTTAACTTAGTAGAAAGCCGAAAAATCAAACCTGGAGAGTTACACTATATTGACCACCCACTCTTTGGCATTCTGGTAAAAATTCATAAAAACAGCTAAAAAAATCTCCCTCTTTTTTTTATAAATAAAAATAAACAAAACAATTCTATAGGAGGGGAAATTTTTTAAAAATGAATAACAGCTTTATTATGCCTTAAACCGGTTTACGACACTCGCCAACTGCTCCGCATCACTAGACATTTGCACCGCAGCACTTGCCGTTTCTTCAACAAGAGCAGCATTTTCCTGTGTCGCCTGATCAAGCGAACCCATTGCCAAATTGATTTGCTCAATTCCCAAAGCTTGCTCTTGAGAACCTCTGGCCATTTCAGTCACCATCGTGCTAACGTCGGCAACTTGCTGATTAATCACATTCAAGGAATCACCAGACGTTTTCACCAACGCCGTACCTGTCGACACCTCCGCATTGGTTTTTTCAATCAATTCTTTAATTTCTTTAGCCGCCTCCGAAGAACGTCCTGCTAAACTTCGCACTTCTGATGCCACCACAGCAAACCCACGACCGTGCTCACCTGCTCGTGCGGCTTCCACTGCCGCATTCAGAGCCAGCAGATTGGTTTGAAATGCAATATTATCAATCAGGGCAATAATGTCATTAATGCTAATGGACACATCATAAATACGTTCCATTGCTTCCACCGTTTCTTGCATGACTTCTGAGCCTTTTTTGGAGCTGACAATCGCATCACTTGCTAATGAGGAGGCCTGTTTAGCCAGTTCAGTTGCCTGAGTAATTGTCGCCGTCATTTGCTCAATGGAAGCTGCCGTTTCTTCCAGAGAGGCTGCCTGAGACTGTGAACGCTCTGAAATACTGTCACTGCCTTTCGCCACTTCACTAGACGCCATCCGAACCTTACTGGCCGTGGTTTTCACATTTTGAATCACCCCCCCCATTTGCTGTGCGCTTTGATTAATGGCTTCGGTTAACTCTCCTAAACGCCCTTTATACTGCCCTTGAACGTTCAGTGTTAAATTGCCTTGAGATTGTGCATTCATGACTGCATTAATCTCATTAATCCCTTCGTCCAAGTTGTTTAATGCGGCATTAATGGCTTCTTTCATCTCATTGAGTTCACCAGGTACTTCCGATGTGACACGTGCCGCATAATCGCCATCCTTCATTGCTTGCATCGCGGTTCTTACCTCTTTAAAGGCAGATGAAATCACATCCAGAGCATACTCGACTTTTCCCCTAAAGGCTTCTGGCACTTGTTCATCCATACGTACACTAAAATCACCCTTCGCCAAGCCATCCATCACTACTTCCAGTTGTGACATCATAAATTCAACACTTTCTGCGGAACCATTCACCCCTTTCTTCAACTTATCCAAGTCGCCTTTAAGCGATAAATCCATTCGCCCTGAAAAGTCGCCTTGACTGATTTTTCCTAAAACCTCATTGGTTTGATCAATCATCACTTTAAAGTTTTGTGTAAACTGATTGTAAGCCCGTGCAATGTCTCCAAACTCATCTCCCCCCAAATCTGGGACTTGCAAGGACAAGTCTCCTGTTTGCTTAATGCTTTCCATGGTGTCTTTAATTTGAATAACGGATGCATTAATGTTGCGAACAATCACGACTGAAAAGAAAATAATAATAAACATTCCCACAGCTAACAGAACCGCTGCAATAATAAAGCTTTGGTTTTGTTCAGCATATAATTCATGCCCCTTTTCCACAAGATTTTTAGACAAGTGTTGTTCCACCTCTCTCAGTTTCTCAATTTTTTGAGTTATTAACTGAAACCATGCATTTGGATCAACAGAAAAACCGCCCGTGGCTTGACGTTCATGAACAATGGCGTACATTTCATTAATTTTGTTTAAGGGGGCTTGTTGTATTTTGGTTTCAAAAAAGGCGATGTTTTCAGGAGTGGCGCTGACTTTAAACAAGTGCAGGTAACTTTCTTGTGCCGACACCAGTTGTGCAAATTTTTGATAAGCACCCGATAAAAAACGATCATTGGTAAAAGCCGCCGTTAATACCGCACGTTCCATCCCTGCACGCTCCTTGGACTCCAGAAAACTAATATAAGCAATGATTTTTTCACTCATAACGGCACTGTCTGAAACATGTGGCAGATACTCAATAGCACTCAATAATTTTTTATTTAATTCCGTGTAATAAGCAATGGCCTTAGGTGCAGAAAGCTCTAGACGATGCACTTGTTGACGAACCACACTTAATTGTTCAAGGTGGCTTAATACGTTTGTTAAATAATCATTTAATTCAGAACCAATTAATCCATTATCCAAACGACTAATTTCCTCTTTTAACTTGTGTAAATATCGATCAAAATCGGTTTTATTTTGCTTTAATTCTTCGGTAAAACGCGCCCCTTTCGAAACCAGATACCCAGCACTTAAGCCACGTTCCGTTTGAGAAACATGCAATAGATCCCCCATATTAGAACCCAGTTGTGCCAATACTGCAGTTCGGTGCATGTCACTTTTGTTCTGATACGTAACGAGAGTATTTGCCAACCCAAAATAGAGTGCCAACCCTAAAGAGACCAGTACCAATATTTGCAACTTTCCTTTAATTGAAAGATTTTTCATAAAATGACTCATGACTTAAGTACCCGTTTTAATTATTTAACAAATTTTCTTAAATACACTTATGATTATAATGGAGTCTTTTATGCAGGATAGTTGACAATAATACGGATCTTTATTCAATTAAATGAAGGTATAGACTGCATAGAGTGCTTTAAGACTTGTTTATTTCCTCTATTTTGAGCGATAAGTCTTTGTTTCATAAGGAATATCTAATATTAAATATTTAAAGAACATATTAAGACACTCTGAAATAAAAAAAACATTTTTGCCATCAAATAAATTGATACAAAACAAATACCTTTTTATCACTTTAAAAAGTATTTTTAATTAAACCGCATCACATACACGCTTTCTAAACATTTCCTTTACTCTTAAGGCTTTACTTTAAGGAGTTATAAAACATGTCAAATACAGCGCATACATTTGAATTTATTAAATTTTTTAATCAAATTCGCATCGAAGACATCCCGCTTGTTGGCGGAAAAAACGCTTCCCTTGGTGAAATGTTTCAAGAATTAACACCACAAGGCATCCCTGTTCCTAATGGATTTGCTATTACCGCCCAAGCCTACCGAGAGCACTTAACCACAAACCAGCTTTGGGAGCCATTGCATCAAATTTTAGAAGGCCTTGATGAAAATGACATAAAAGATTTAGCTCACCGGGGCAATCAGGCCAGAACATTAATTTTTAGCGCACCCTTTTCTCCACAACTGGAAAAAGAAATCTTACTTGCCTATCAACAATTACAATCCGAATTTATTGAAAAAATCAGCCTGGCCATTCGAAGTTCCGCCACGGCAGAAGATTTACCCACCGCCAGTTTTGCAGGACAACAGGATACCTACTTAAATGTCACAGGTGAATGCGCTTTATTGAATGCCTGTAAACGCTGTTTTGCAAGCCTGTTTACAGACCGAGCCATTCATTATCGAATTGACCACGGGTTTGAACACTTCTCTGTTGGTTTATCCATTGGAGTGCAAAAAATGGTGCGCTCAGACCAAGCGGCATCAGGCGTGATGTTTTCCATTGATACCGAGACAGGCTTTAAGGATGCCGCTTTTATTACTGGGGCATATGGTTTAGGAGAAAATGTGGTACAGGGCGCAGTAGACCCAGATGAATTTTATGTACACAAACCCACTTTTGAACAAGGCTATCGCTGTATTTTAAAACGTCACTTGGGCAGTAAAAAAATTAAAATGGTGTACGCCTCAGACACCACCAAAAGCCCTGTTATCAATGTGCCTACCCCCATTAAAGAGCGAGACCAGTTTTGTTTAACCGATGAAGAAGTGATGACCTTGGCAGATTACACCATTCGCATTGAAAAACACTACTCTAAACAAGCTGGTTACTTAAAACCAATGGATATTGAATGGGCAAAAGATGGCAGTAATGGCAAACTGTACATTGTGCAAGCGCGTCCTGAAACCGTGACTTCACAACAAAATAAAACCCTATTAAAAACCTATGAAATTGAATTGCCAGAAGCCGTAAAACGTCTAACACAAGGACGTTCGGTAGGCCAAAAAGTGGCTTACGGTCAAGCCAATGTCATTGAAAGCGTAAATGACATTCAGCAATTTAAAGCAGGTGACATCCTGATCTCGGACATCACAACCCCAGACTGGGAACCTATTATGAAACTGGCTTCGGCCATTGTCACCAACCGAGGTGGACGAACCTGTCATGCGGCCATTATTGCTCGAGAGCTGGGTATCCCTGCTATTGTAGGGTGTGGAGATGCCACTCAAACATTGCAAGACAACCCATTTGTCACCGTCTCATGTGCCGAAGGAGAAGTGGGCACCGTTTATTTAGGGAAAATCCCCTTTAGAATTATTGAAACCGATCTAAGCCAAATCACACCTCCCAAAACCGAAATGATGTTGAGCCTTGCCAACCCTGGACAAGCTTTTCAGGCCAGCTTTTTACCCAATAAAGGGGTTGGCCTGGCACGAATGGAGTTCATTATTAATGAATCCATTAAAATACATCCTTTGGCACTTTTACACCCCAAACAAATTGAAAACCCTGAAATACAAAATCAGATTACACAACTCATTAAAGGCCACTCATCGGGTGCTGACTTTTTCATTAAACAACTTTCAGAAGGCATTGGAACATTGACGGCTGCCTTTTATCCAAAACCCGTCATTATTCGGTTATCGGATTTCAAATCCAATGAGTATGCCAACTTGTTGGGCGGGCAACCCTTTGAACCTAAAGAGGACAATCCAATGCTGGGCTTTAGAGGAGCATCACGATACAACTCTAAAAGCTTTGAGCCCGCTTTTGAACTGGAATGTTTGGCCATTAAACGCGTACGAGAAAAAATGGGGCTAACCAATTTAATCATTATGGTGCCATTTATTCGCCGAGTGGCAGAAGCCAAACACGTCATCAATACATTAACCAAATATGGCCTGCACCGTGGTGAAAATGGTTTAAAACTGTATATGATGTGTGAAATCCCCAACAATATTCTACAAATTGATGCCTTTGCACCCTATTTTGATGGTCTATCCATTGGCACCAACGACTTAACGCAACTGGTTCTGGGCGTAGACCGGGATTCCGAATTAGTCGCCAATGATTACGATGAACGGGATGAAGGAGTCAAAACCATGATTCGTTGGGCGATTGAGGGAGCAAAACGTAATAATTTACACAGTGGGGTTTGCGGACAAGCCCCATCCGACTACCCTGAAATGGCACAATTTTTTGTTGAACTTGGAGTTGACTCGCTCAGCTTAACACCCGATAGTTTGCTCAAAACCAGCCAACTTGTTTTAGACGTTGAAAAAATGATAAAGTAACCCGCATACCTACTAATTTTACTGATATTTGAGGAGCCTCTCTTGAAAGACTTTTTAGCCAAAATTTACCATAACTTGCTATACATTAATAACTCATACAGCCACACACATTTAGACGATGAACCCAAACGATTACTGCTTAAAGTCTGCCTGTACATCAGTTTTTTAATGCTGTTTTTCTTTAGCATCCTACACGCTTTTGTCTATCAGGATGTGAGTGATAAACTGTTTATACTGGAACTATTCACCTGTTTAATTACACTCTATGCCATCTACTCTTTAAAACGAAATCCAACCCCTAACAACACCAATAAGATTGCGTTAATATCAACACTGGTCTTTGCGTTCTTTTTATTATTTTTTGCTTCCTTAAATCAAAACCAGAGTTACGGCCTGGTTTGGACATTCTTTTTTCCTATTTTTGCCATTATTATTAATGGCCCTAAATCGGGGTTACGTTATACCCTTGTCTTTTTAACGGTGCTTTTAATCATGGCCTATAACGGCATTGGGCACTGGCAATCGGGAATATGGGATGAAATGAGCTTTATTCGTCTAACAGCTTCCCTTTTGATTTTAACCTTTATTGTCTACATTAATGAAGTCTCACTGGTTAATGCTAAGGCACGTGCTCAAATGGCATTGGAAGAACAACAGACCTTATCAACGATTGATGAACTGACCAAAACATTCAACAGACGCCATATAAATAAAGCGTTATACGATGCCATTCAATATGCAGAAAGGCACAATAGTAATTTGGTTATCACCCTGTTTGATATTGATGATTTTAAACAAATCAATGACCAATATGGCCACCTTATTGGGGATAAAGTTCTGTCTGAAATGACACAAGAAATTAAAAAGATTATTCGTACAACCGATGTATTTGGACGCTGGGGGGGGGAAGAATTTTTAATCTTGCTACCACAAGAAAGTATTGAGTCCGCTTCTCAAGTATGCGAAAAAATAAGAGAATACATTCAAGAAATCACCTTTTCAGAATGCTCTATCCAGATTACGTGTAGCTTTGGAATTGCACAGTTTAAACACGGAATGACGCCCGAAGTACTCATTGATCAAGCTGATCAAGCACTGTATATTGCTAAGAAATCAGGCAAAAACCAGGTAGCAATTTTTGCCTGACTGGTTACCAGAAGCACTTGTTACCCATTGTTGTTACCCAAGACGGTTGTTATCCAAAACGACTCAGGTAACCGCTCTGAATAAGCCCTCTTTTGGTGGCTTATTCAGAGGTTCCTTAGCCAAGTTCAATATACGACGATGGCTGAGGCACAACGCCTTCCTCCAATGTCGCCCATAAATCGTATTCATCTGCCGCGACAATCCTCACCTTCACAAACTGCCCAACCTCTAAATGCACCGCTCCATCAATAAACACTTGCCCATCAATCTCGGGGGCATCGGCCATTGAGCGTGCCACGGCTCCTTCTTCTGCAATTTCATCCACTAATACCTGCATGGTTTGTCCAATTTTTGCCTGCATTTTAGCTAAACTAATGGCTTGTTGTGTCTGCATAAAACGATCAAATCGTGCCTGTTTAACTTCATCTGGAACCGGTTCAGCAATGTCATTTGCCATTGCACCCTCAACAGGTGAATATTGAAAACACCCAACACGATCTAACTGTGCGACCTGTAAAAAATCCAGCAATTCTTGAAACTCCGATTCTGTTTCTCCTGGAAACCCCACAATAAAGGTCGAACGAATGGTTAAGTCGGGCACTTTTTCACGCCATTTATTAATGCGCTCCAACATTTTTTCAACGTTTCCTGGACGTTTCATCGCTTTTAAAATACGTGCATTTGCATGTTGTAATGGCATATCCAGATACGGCACAATTTTTCCTTCTGCCATTAATGGAATCACCTCTTCTACATTGGGATACGGGTACACATAATGTAATCGAACCCAAAAATTATCCACACCTCCCAGCTCTCCCAACGCTTCTGAAAGCCCCTTCATTGAAGTTTTTGTTGGACGCCCTTCTGCAAAATCTGTTTTATGGTTTACATCCACGCCATAAGCGGCTGTATCTTGAGAAACCACTAACAGTTCTTTTACTCCCGCTTCTTTAAGACGCTTGGCTTCCGAAATAACCCCTGAAACAGAGCGACTCACCAAGTCGCCCCGCATGGAGGGAATAATACAAAACGTACAACGGTGATTACAGCCTTCTGATATTTTTAAATACGCATAGTGCTTTGGGGTCAATTTAATTCCCTGAGGCGGCACAACATCTGTAAACGGGTTGTGTTCAGGAGGGGCAATTACCTTATGAATTGCCGAGACAACCTCTTCATACGCAGCAGGACCTGACACCGCTAAAACCTTGGGATGAATACTCGTAATATCCTCTTCACGCGTACCCAGACACCCTGTCACAATTACTTTACCGTTCTCTTCCAATGCTTCACCAATGGTGTCCAACGATTCCTGAATTGCGCTATCAATAAAACCACAGGTATTAACAATCACAGCATCCGCCTGTTCATAAGAATTGGTTAACTGATACCCTTCTGTTCTTAACTGGGTTAAGATTCGTTCGGAATCTACAGTTGCTTTAGGACATCCCAAACTCACAATGCCAACCGTAGGTTGTTGCCTAGACATAATACTTTTCTCTTCTCTCAAACTAAAAACAAAAAAAAGGAGGGGGGGAAATTTTTTATTCTCCCTTTAAAAAGGTTTAAGCACCACCAGAATAATAATGGCTAATGCAAGAAATAATGGAATTTCATTTGCCCAACGATAATACACACCACTGTGATTCAAATATCCTTCTTGCATCTCTTTCATGCGACGCTTCGTCCACAAATGATATACAATTAATACCCCCACAACAGCAATTTTAGCGTGAACCCAACCTGTTGCATCTGGAAAATAAATAAACCATAACGCCAAACCCGAGCCCACTGCAAGCATCATCATAATGGTCATAAACTGATACAGCTTTTTAGCCATTACAGCCAAACGCACCACGTCTTGCCCTGCGTCTTTGCCTTCAACAAAATGGACAAAAATTCGGGGCAAGTAAAAAATTCCCGCCATCCATGACATCATAAATAAAATATGAAAAACTTTTAACCACAACATACACACCTCTCCATGCGTAAAAAAACACTTAAAATATAGCCGTAAAAATGAATTGCCTGTATCATATCTTATTTGAAAACAATTAGAGATATTTTCACTGATACAGACCAAATGACACCGAATGAAACAGGTTATTTCCCTGAATTAAACAAAAATATCCATTATGCCAACACCACTACTTTCTAAACAAGGAACAACAGATGAATATTGAAAAAAACAAGGTTGCACAAATCGAATACACCTTAACCAATGCCAAAGGTGAGCAAATGGATGCCTCTAATGGCAAGCCGCTGGCTTATCTGCATGGAAATGGTAACCTCATTCCAGGTTTGGAAAAAGAACTTGAAGGTAAAAAAGCATCGGATAAATTTACTGTCACCATCCCTGCTGCTGACGCTTATGGTGAACGTGTTGAAGCATTAATTCAAACCGTTCCAAGTGATCTTTTTCAAGGAGTAGAAACATTAGAAATTGGGATGCGTTTTGAAGCACAATCAGAACAAGGAACGCATTCTGTTGAAATTACAGCCATTGAAGATGATAAAGTTACTGTTGATGGCAATCACCCAATGGCTGGATTAGATTTGACCTTTGAAGTTGAAGTGGTTGACGTTCGTGATGCAACAAACGAAGAAATTGAACACGGCCATGCACACGGTGCAGGTGGCCACCAACATGAAGAACAAGCGTAACCCACGGTAACATCCCTTCTAAAACAAAAACATCCCGTTTTTTAACAGGATGTTTTTTGGCCAAATAAACCTCTTTAAAGAAGCCCTAATTTAAATCCGCTTGACGTTCTGAGAAACCTTAAGGGAGCTAAGCCAACTTTCCAGCTTCTCTTTTCTTGCCATATCCAACTCTACGCCTGCGAAAAAAGGCCTTGATGCCGACAATTTGGCTTGCCTAAAATTCAAACAATTTAATCAATAATAACTCTGCATAATCAAATAATAATTCGTTCAAACACACGAAAAAGATTTCTAATTATATCAATAACTTGAAAAAACCATAAACAATCCTTATAATGCACTAGTTAAATTAATGAGGATAATAAAAATGAGAAAATTTTCACGAAATAAACAAAAAGACAAACGTCCCTTTGCAGGATTACGCGCTCTAAAACAAATGCTCGTTATTCCTGTTGCCGTATTTGCCTTTATTGCTTCTATTTCTAATATCGCAATTATCAGCGCCATTTAAAATCATCCCGACTTGCAACAAATCAATATTCGTTGCAAACGTTATGATTATAATGCGCCAAAAAGAGACTCTCCTAAAGCCCTCATTACGGCGCATTACGGCATAAAACAAAAAACCCACTAACTAAGTTAGTGGGTTTTTTTATTCTAATAAAATCCTAAATAACTCATTACGCAGGCAATGCAACCGTCTCTTTTTGCTCTTTTCGTCTCATTCCAACCCAAAATATCATACCAACGGTGCCTAATGTAAATAAAAGCCATGTTGATGGCTCAGGAACCGGACTCACACCCACAGTAAAGCCATGCCAATATTCAGTAGTGTGTGTAAAACTCAATGAATCGTAATTACCCTTAAAACTCAACACGCCATGAAGCTCACCAACCCCAGTAAATCCTGTTCCAGTCGCATTTATCTGCGGATAACCACTGCCCCAATAGCCTTGCCCAAAGCTATCAAACGCAATCGGTTCTCCAAACTCGACCACATTACCATTCCAACTATTGATTGCCAAAAAAGGATCTGTTACGGTTTCAGAAAAATTAATGGTAACGGTTCCCCCTCCGTATAAAGCAATAAGGTCTGCCGCTGTTGGTGCATTATCAACCATTCCGTTAATATACGCCGTTCCAGTCCAATAATTTCTTCCCGCACCCGTTTCTACAAACCCGTGCGTTCCTGTACCAATATATTCAACATCAACAACTTCATAACCTAAATCAATCACACCTAATGCAGAATTTGACGTTGAAGATTGCCAATCAGTCCACTCAACAACCACAGCAAATACTGAGGTTGAAAACAATGCAACTAAGGAAAAACTGATGCCACATATCATTCGCTTAAAATAGTTCATACTTCCCCCTTTTTCTGAAGATTTATAAAAAATTTTCTCTTTAAGGAATCTATGATTAAGTCCCAATCAACATTTTCGTCATTTTATTAATCAATGACTTGCATGCTTGTTCCTAGTAAAAAATAAACTTAATCAGCACTTTCTTAATTATAACCAAGCATCTTATCTTACATCAATCGATATTTTACCTATTTTTTTATAACTATTCCCCTGCCTATACTCTCCTACCTCCTGCTAAAGCACATAAAAAAACCTGTTTAACTCAACAAAGTTAAACAGGTTTTTTTATACAACAGAAACAAGTCAAAAATAGATAGAACCGATAATCCTACTAAATGGTCAATCTTATCGCGACTTCTTCTTTTTAGCTTTAGGAGGCATTAAATCCGTAATCGTTCCTTCAGCCATCTCTGCTGCAAAGCAGAATGTTTCGGATAACGTTGGATGTGGATGAATGGTTAAACCAATGTCTTGCATATCCGCACCCATTTCAATCGCCAACATCGCTTCGGCAATTAACTCACCCGCATTAGGGCCCACCATTCCACACCCCAATAAACGATGGGTTTTCGCACAAAACATGGCTTTGGTCAGGCCTTCATCTCGTCCCAAGCTCAAGCTACGACCAGATGCGACCCAAGGGAATGCGCCTTTTTCGTATTCGATGCCTTCGTCCTTCAGCTCTTGTTCAGTTTTACCCGCCCAAGCGACTTCTGGATCGGTATACGCCACTGATGGAATGCCCATTGGCGTAAACGCACTTGGCATTCCACTTATCACCTCTGCGGCAACCTTTCCTTCATGAACCGCTTTGTGCGCCAACATTGGTTGCCCCACAATATCGCCAATGGCATAAATATGATCCACATTGGTTTTTTGACGCTCATCGACTTCAATAAACCCCCAATCATTCACTCTAACCCCTGCTTTTTCAGCATCTATCAGTGTGCCATTTGGAGCACGTCCAACGGCAACAAGTACACGGTCGAAAGTGTCTTTCTCAGGACACTTGGCTCCTTCAAAAGAGACAACCAATCCACTCTCTGTGGCCTCAACATGAGTGACTTTGGAGTTTAAATAAATATTTTCATATTTTTTTTGAATCTTTTTAAGCAACGGTTTGGTGATGTCTTTATCCGCACCGGGAATAATGGTGTCTCCCAGCTCAACCACCGTAATATCCGAACCAAAAGAGTCGTACACTTGTGCCATTTCAAGGCCAATTATCCCCCCTCCGATCACTAAAAGACGTTTAGGTATCTCTTCCAGCTCAAGTGCATCAGTAGAATCCATCACTCTTGGATCATCGTGTGGAATAAAGGGCAGTTTTACCACACGGGAACCTGCCGCAATAATGGCATGCTCAAAAGCAATGGTTTGAGTCCCTCCCTCGGTTAATTCAACCGTAACCGAATTGGCTGAACTAAATTTGCCATACCCGTTTACAATATCAACATTACGCGCTTTGGCTAATCCAGCTAACCCACCCGTTAATTTACCAATGACGCTCTCTTTATAAGCCCGAATTTTATCAATATCAATTTCAGGTTCTTGAAAGGTAATGCCATGCGATGACATTTCCCGAGTTTCATTTAATACCACAGACATGTGCAACAATGCTTTAGATGGAATGCAACCCACATTTAAACAGACGCCACCAATGGCATTATAACGCTCAACCATCACCACCTTTTTACCAAGATCTGCCGCACGAAATGCTGCTGTATAGCCACCTGGACCTGAGCCTAAAACCAAAACCTCACATTGAATATCCGCTTCTGGCAAATCCGAAATGGACACTGCAACAGGTCCCTCTTTTTCTTCCAATGGCTCAAATTGTTGTGTTTCACTGTTTTTTACCGATGTTTCTACATTGGCCGCAACGGAATCGGCACTGGCTATTTCCATCGTACCAATAATCGACCCTTCTGCCACCTTATCGCCAACGGCAACAGAGAATGACACAATTTTACCTGCAAAAGGAGCTGGAATTTCCATTGTGGCCTTATCAGACTCCAAAGTAATCAAAGAATCATCTTGTGCGACTTCATCACCAGCCGTCACCAATACCTCTATCACATCGACTTCTGCAAAATCCCCAATATCAGGAACAACAATATCAACTACTTTACTCATTTTTTGCTCCCGACTATAAAATTAGCTGACGTAAATCAGATAAATAGCGACCAACCGTGGTCGTAAAACGAACGCCTTCGGCACCATCAATGGCTCGGTGATCATAAGAGACACTGAATGGCATTATAAGACGTGGGACAAACTCTGTTCCATTCCAAACTGGTTGCATTTTTGCTTTTGAAAGGCCCATGATAGCCACTTCAGGAGCATTTACGATTGGAGTAAATTGAGTTCCTCCAATGCCTCCCAAACTGGAAATCGTAAAACTTCCGCCCGACATATCTGCTACAGACAGTTTACCTTCACGTGCCTTGGCAGAGATTTCCATTAAATCACGAGATAAATCATAAATGCCTTTTTGATCAACGCCTTTCACCACAGGAACCATTAATCCATTAGGCGTATCCACGGCAATACCGATATTGTAATAGCCTTTTTTAATAATGGATTGACCATCAGCACTCAAGGATGCATTAAAGGCTGGGAAGTCTTGCAAAGCTTTAACAACGGCTTTCATCACAAACACCAAAGGAGTCAGCTTAATCCCTTGCTTTTCTGCCACGGCTTTTTGATCTTTACGGAACTGATCCATCTCAGTAATATCACATTCGTCAAACTGTGTTACATGGGGTACATTTAACCAACTGGCATGTAAAAACTTGCCTGAAATCTTTTTAATGCGCCCCAGTTCTTCCGTTGTTGTCTCACCAAATTGACTAAAATCAATTGCTGGAACAGGCGGAATACCAGTACTCGTTGCACTAGAGGACGTTGCCCCTCCTTGCATAACCGATTTAATTAATGCCTCGACATCCGTTTGTAACACGCGTCCTTTTGGCCCCGAACCAGAGACAAGTGTTAAGTCGACCCCTAATTTTCGGGCAAAAGCCCGAACCGATGGTGAGGCATGAGAAACCGCTCCCATTGTTTGAACATTGACCGGTTCTGTAACAGAAGAACCAAGTACGGGTTTAGAAGGCTCTGGTGATGTTGGTGGCACTGGTGTCATCACCACTTCCGATGCTTTCTCTGCATTCCCTTTTTCTGATGGTTGGGCCGGCTGCGCTTCTGTCGGGGTTGCTTCAGAAGAAACCTCAATATCAAGCACATAATCACCTTCTGCAACACGATCTCCAACCGAAACAACCACTTTGGTAACCGTTCCGGCCACAGGAGAAGGAATCTCCATAGTGGCTTTATCCGACTCTAATGTTAAAAGTGAATCATCAACCGCAACTACGTCACCTTCTGAAACCAAAACTTCAATCACTTCAACCGAATCAAAGTCACCAATATCAGGAATATTAATTTGCTGTGTCGCCATAATATCGTTTTCCTAGAAAAAGCCATCGACTCACCAAAGCCAATGGGTATTTTTATAAAAGTTAAAAATAAAAAAGCCGCACAATTTTACTCTGCGGCTTTCTCAAATCATGCATGTACTGGATACACTTTTTCGCTGTCAATGCCATATATTTTAATGGCTTTTGCCACCACATCGGCTTTAATGCTATCAGCATCCGCCAACGCTTTAAGCGCCTCCACCACAACATAATAACGATTTACTTCAAAGAAGCTACGTAATTGCTCTCGCGTATCCGAACGACCAAACCCATCCGTACCCAACACATAATACTCTCCCGGAACATATTGACGAATGCGCTCTGGAAAATCACGAATATAATCCGTTGCCACAACAAAAGGCCCTTTTGAACTAGACAGTTTTTGCGTTACAAATGGAATTTTAGGCGTTTCAGTTGGGTGTAATGTGTTCCAGCGAACCGCTTCAATCCCTTCACGACGTAATAAATTAAAGCTCGGCACCCCCCAAATATCAGCGGCGACATTCCACTCTTTTTCAAGCAGTTCTGCGGCAGCAATGACTTCACGTAAAATCGTGCCCGACCCCATTAACTGCACTTTATTTTTATGCTCTGATTTGGTTTTTTTAAATTGATACAAACCTTTTAAAATGTCCTCTTCCGAACCTTCCGGCATGGCAGGGTGCGTGTAATTTTCATTCATCGCCGTAATGTAATAGAACACATCTTCTTTATTTCTAAACATGCGTTTAATTCCATCACGAATAATCACAGCCATTTCAAATGCAAAGGTAGGATCATACGTTAAACAGTTTGGAATGTGGTCATATTGAATTAAATTATGACCATCCTGGTGTTGCAACCCCTCTCCTTCCAAAGTTGTTCGACCCGCCGTACCACCAATAAGAAAGCCCCGCGCACGAGAGTCTCCAGCGGCCCATGCCAAATCTCCAATACGCTGAAAACCAAACATGGAATAGTAAATATAAAAAGGAATCATGCTTACGCCATAATTTGCATAAGCCGTTGAGGCCGCAATCCAGTTTGCCATTGCACCCGCTTCATTAATTCCCTCTTCAAATACCTGACCATTGGACGATTCTTTGTACCACATCAACTGGTCATTATCCATTGGCTCATACAGCTGCCCCGCAGGATCATAAATACCCACTTGACGGAATAACCCCTCCATCCCAAAAGTACGCGCTTCATCTGGAATAATAGGAACAACACGAGGCCCCAATACTTTATCACGCAATAAAATCGAGATAATACGAACAAACGCCATTGTAGTTGACATTTCTCGCTCACCCGTTCCATCCGTTAACATTTTAAAGGTAGACAAATCAGGAACAGGTAACTTTTCTGCATGATCAAAACGTGCTGGCAAAGAGCCCCCCAATTTTTCACGGCGTTCCTTCATATAAGCCATGACATCAGAGTTTTCTTCTGGAACATAATAAGGCACTTGCTTTTCCAAATCTTCGTCCGAAAATGGAATCGCAAAACGATCACGGAAATATTTAAGCCCTTCATTATCCAGCTTTTTCTGTTGGTGTGCATTATTGGCCGATTCACCATAAGGCCCCATGCCATACCCTTTAACAGTTTTCGCCAAAATAACCGTAGGTTGCCCTTTAGTTGCTTCGGCACGTTTATAAGCATTGTAAACCTTGCGTGGAGAGTGCCCTCCTCGTGTTAATTTAAAAATTTCATCATCGCTCATGTCCGCAACCAAAGCTGCGGTTTCAGGGTATTTTCCAAAGAAATGCTCTCGAACAAATGCACCGTCTTTTGCTTTATAGCCTTGATACTCACCATCGACCACTTCGCCCATACGCTCGATGAGCTTGCCTGTTGTGTCTTTTTTAAGCAACCTATCCCAACCGGATCCCCAAATAACCTTAACAACCGCCCAGCCTGCTCCACGAAAGACCCCTTCCAACTCTTGAATAATGCTGTCATTTCCACGAACCGGGCCATCCAAACGTTGAAGGTTGCAATTAATAACAAAGACAAGGTTATCCAGTTTTTCGCGCTTAGCTAACTGCAATGCACCACGCGATTCAGGTTCATCCATTTCCCCATCGCCTAAAAAAGCCCAGACTTTACGTCCATCCGTTTTTGCCAATCCACGTGCATCCATATATTTCATAAAACGAGCCTGGTAAATCGCCATTAAAGGTCCAAGCCCCATTGAAACCGTTGGAAACTGCCAGTAATCACTCATTAACCACGGGTGAGGATAGGAGGACAACCCATTGCCCCCTACTTCCTGACGATAGTTACGTAACTGCTCTTGTGTTAAACGCCCCTCCATAAAAGAGCGTGCATACATCCCTGGAGCGGTATGCCCCTGAAAAAAAATCATATCCGCGCCCTGTGGATGCTTAGGCCCTTTAAAGAAATGATTCATTCCAACTTCATACAAAGTACAGCTTGATGCGTAAGAGGCAATATGCCCCCCTACACTGGTCTTTTTATTCGCACCTGAAACAATTGCCATCGCATTCCATCGCAAAATCGCACGAATTTTAGACTCTATTTGAAGGTTACCAGGGTAGTTTTCCTGCTGCTCTTCCGAAATCGTATTCACATACGGTGTATTGGCAGAATAAGGAATGTCAATTCCGTGCACACGTGCTTTTTCAATTAGCGTTGCAATAATATGCTGTGCCTTGTCACTTCCTTCAAAAGAAACAACGGCTTCTAAAGCGTCAATCCACTCTTGTGTTTCTTGTGGATCTTGGTCAATAAACTGTTCGCTCATTAAAGAGTACCTCATGGGTTGGATCAATTTTCTAATAACGACTCAGCTCCCCTAAAAAAGGCCATCTGGACAGCTCTTTGATTACACTGAACCGTTATTTTTTTATACATTGGTTGCCAAAGAAAGCTCTAAAACAACTCCTTATACTGTATTCCTGTTTTCAATAAACCACTAAAATGCACATTTTAGAGTAGAAAATACGTTTATTCATGCTATTCCTTAGACGGAGCCAGCCCCACCTTAAAGTTAAAAATGTGTAAACGCAAAAAACATTCTTATCCTTAAAAGGACAAATAAAGTGATGGAATGATAACATTTTTTTATCGAAAATTCTGTGAAAGCAACGGTTTTACAGCCGCCTGTAAAACCATTAAATAGATAAGTGATTGAATCTGAAAATAAAACCGTTCCTCCCTGTTTGCTGGAGAGCAAAGTTTAAGAAACCTCTGAATAAGCCCATTTTTTACCAGAAACAAACATGTAAGTCATTGATTAATAAAATGACGAAAATGTTGAGTGGGACTTATTCAGAGACTTCTTAAGGAAGTGGTGATTAAGCGGGGGGGCGAGACAACCAAAACCTTTCAAGCGATTTTTCCAGCTCCGTTAAGGCCTGTTGATAAACTGATTGTTTAAAACTGATCACCTCTTGAACAGGACGCCAGTAATCAACCCATACCCAGTCCTCAAACTCAGGACGATCATGTGCATTTAAATTAATGCAATCCCCCTCGCCTTCCAGCCCCAACATAAACCAAATTTGTTTTTGTCCGATGCACAAAGGATGACTATGATGGCGAATAAGGTGTTTGGGAAGGTCATAACGTATCCAGTCTTCGGTACGGCCTAGCACACGTACATCTGAAGGTTCCAGACCGACTTCTTCTTTTAGCTCTCTAAAAAGAGCTTGTTGAGGTGTTTCATTTTCACGAACGCCTCCCTGAGGAAATTGCCAAGCATCCTGATGAATTCGCTTCCCCCAAAACAATTTACCCTCTTTATTGACGATAATAATACCGACATTAAACCTATAACCATCTACATCGATCATGGAAACCTTAATTCATTTTAATTTTTATGGATACATAGTGCCTAATAATGACGTATTTTTCAATCCATATTTTAAGGTAATTTTAAGGGACTTATTCAAAGTTTCTCTAGAACATTCTTAAAAAACCGTATAAAGAACAAGTCATTGTTTTTATCTTCAGAAAAATTCAAAACCTTTCCCCCAAAAAAATCCTTACATAGAAACCTGAAAAACGGTATTAATATATTTAATTTCTTGACTTCTATTCAACAGACATCAAGTTTGTATGCATAGAAAATGGATTAAATCAAAAAAACAACATATTGATTTTACAGATAACTCAATAAACCGCACCTTAACAACTCTCTCTTTCAAAGAACGAAGATATTAAAACAGCCTTGTTGAACACCGTACTTTGGTTTAGGATTAGAAAAATGTTTAAAGGATACCAATCATTATGGCGCTTGCAATCTTTGATTTAGACAACACATTAATCGCGGGTGACAGTGATTATTTATGGGGTGAATTTTTAGTCAAAAATGAGTACGTCGATGCCGAACACTTTGCTAAACAAAATGCCCAATTCTATCAAGACTACCAACAGGGTTGTCTGGACATTATGGCCTACCAAAAGTTTGCATTGAAACCACTCAGTGAACAAAGCATGGACACACTTAATAAATGGCATCAAGATTTCATGCGTCACTACATTGAACCCATTCTGCTACCCAAAGCACACGCTTTGGTACAACAACACAAAAAACAAGGCGACCGTGTTTTAATTATCACCGCCACAAACACCTTTATTACACGCCCAATCGGCTTACGATATGACATTAATGAACTTTTGGGAACGGAAGGAGAAATTAAAAACAACCGATACACCGGTGAAGTCGCAGGCATTCCTACTTTTCAAGAAGGCAAAGTCACTCGACTCAATGAGTGGTTAAAACAAGAAAATGAAACCCTTGAAGGCAGTTTTTTCTATTCCGATTCTCACAACGACCTACCACTGCTCAAACAGGTTGAATACCCCGTCATTGTCGATGGGGACAAAACATTACTTCAGGTTGCACAACAACACAACTGGCCAAGCATTAGCCTTAGAACCCCTTAGGGAATCTCTAAATAAACCGCTTGGCTTCTTCTTTACCACTTCAAATCACTTCTGGCGCCCAACCCAGAGTATTTAACATTTCAATCAGTTCATCTTCTGGCTGGTAATACCGGTCACTGGTTGTTAAAAGGGCACGGGCTTGTTGATTTTGATAACGTATTTCAATAGGCAGCCCTGTTTCAGATTGATAACGGTTAAGCAGTTCAGCCAGTTCGTTTAGCTTGACTGAATCCATTTCCGTGGCGTGAATACTCAGCTGAATGGCACGCGCTTTTTCTACCCGTGCTTCAGCAAGGGTAACAATTTGTTCGGCATCCAACTTAATCCCACCATTAAAGGTGTCTTCAGCCACTTCGCCTGTTACCAGTACCACTGTATCCACTTTTAATGTCTCTTTAATGGCCTCATATACGGCAGGCCGCATAACAATGTCCAGTCGTGCCGTTTTGTCATCCAGTGTGGCAAACCCCATTCGTGACCCATTTCGGGTAACCTTGTTTCGTAACTCGATTACCAACCCCGCAACAGTACGTTTAACCCATTTTTCTGGGCGCAAACTGGAAAGTGATGACCCAACCAAACGTTTTAGCTCATTTTGATAAATATCAATAGGATGGCCTGACATATAATGCCCCAACGTCTCTTTTTCGCCTTTCAGTCGAAGTTTTTCAGACATTTCTGACACATCCAGCAACTGGCTTTCACCCGTTTCTTCAATAGAAAGCATTTCGCCAAATAAATCATTTTGCCCAACTTCGTCATTTTTAAGTTGCTGTTCCGCTTGCTTTAAAGCCATAGGCAAACTATCCAGCATGGCTTGACGATTGGAGTGCAAACTGTCAAATGCACCCGAACGAATCAAAGCTTCCAGCACACGGCGATTGACTTTTTTACCTGCCCGCAAGCAAAAATCAAATAAATCTCGATAATGCCCGTTGGCATTTCGTTCTGCAATCACCCCTTCCAGCGCAGCCTCTCCCACGCCTTTAATGCCTCCTAAACCGTATAAAATAGTCCCTTGTTCAAAAGGTTTAAAATGCACTTGCCCCTGATTAATATCGGGAGGCAATACCGTTAAATTCATGTCAGCACACTCATTCACCATATGCACGACCTTATCGGTGTTATCCATATCAGATGAAATTTGTGCTGCCATAAATTCCGCTGGATAGTGCGCTTTTAACCAAGCCGACTGGTACGATACCAAAGCGTAAGCAGCAGAGTGGGATTTGTTAAACCCATAACCCGCAAACTTTTCTACCAAATCAAAAATTTTCATGGCAAGGTCGCCATCTACCTGGTTATTAATGGCGCCTTCTTTAAAGATAGAACGCTGTTTTGCCATCTCTTCAGGTTTCTTTTTCCCCATCGCTCGACGCAGTAAATCCGCCTCACCCAGTGAGTAGCCAGCCAAGACTTGTGCAATTTGCATAACTTGTTCTTGGTATAAAATCACACCGTAAGTGGGGTCTAATATCTCCTTTAAGCTTTCATGTTGATATTGAGCATCAGGGTAGGACACTTTTTCCCGCCCGTGCTTTCGGGCAATAAAGTTATCTACCATACCTGATTCTAGTGGCCCTGGTCGAAACAGGGCCACTAAAGCAATGATGTCTTCAAAACAGTCTGGACGCAATCGAACAATCAAACTTTGCATCCCACTGGACTCCAACTGAAATACCCCCGTGGTACGCCCTGTTTGAATCATTTCTAATGTGGGTTGATCGTCCAAATCAATACGTGCAATATCAATAAATCCTTCTTCTCCTGCCTGCTTACCTTTATTAATGGATTGCAACGCCCAATCAATAATGGTAAGGGTTCTTAGCCCCAAAAAGTCAAACTTAACCAGACCGGCCGTTTCTACATCATTTTTATCCAGCTGTGTCATAACACTTGTGCCATCTGGCTCACATAACAATGGGCAAAAATGATCAAGTGGTTTGGGGCCAATCACCACCCCACCAGCATGTTTACCAGTATTACGAACCGTGCCTTCCAGCTTTAACGCTAAATCCAGTAACTGATGCACATCTTCATCGTTATTGTATTTAGCTTGCAAATCCTCTTCTTGCTCCAGTGCACTTGCCAATTTGATACCCAAATCATTGGGAATCAGTTTGGCAATGCCATCCACCAATCCATAACCCAACCCTAACACACGTCCGACATCCCGAACCACCGCTTTGGCCGCCATCGTACCAAATGTTACAATTTGTGACACATGATCCCGCCCATAATGTTGAGAAACATACTCAATCACTTCATCGCGACGGTCCATGCAAAAATCAATATCAAAATCGGGCATCGAAACACGCTCAGGGTTAAGAAACCGCTCAAACAGCAATTTGTACTCAATGGGATCCAAATCGGTAATTTTAAGTGCATACGCCACCAAAGAACCGGCTCCCGAACCACGGCCAGGACCCACAGGAATATTTTGATTTTTACCCCACTGAATAAAGTCGGCAACAATTAAAAAATATCCGGGAAAGCCCATTTGTAAAATAATATCAAGCTCGAATTTAATACGTTCATAATACTCACTTCGTTTAGCATCAAATTCATGTTGAGGCAGGTGTCCAAACAAAAAATTCAGACGTTCGTCCAATCCCTTGTGACTTTCCGCAATAAAAAATTCATCCATCGTCATGCCTTCTGGCACGGGAAAATCAGGTAGAAAGTACGTATCCAGTGATAACGATAAATTACAGCGCTTGGCAATTTCAACCGTATTTTCAATGGCTTCAGGAATGTCTTGAAACAAGGCAACCATTTCATCAGAGGTTTTAAAGTACTGTTGTTCAGAATAGCGTTTAGGACGGTTTTGATCTCCCAAAACATAACTTGCATTAATACAAGTACGCACTTCGTGGGCTTCAAAATCCTCTATGGAGGCAAAACGTACATCATTGGTGGCCACAACTGGCACATCGTATTCCAGTGCGAGGTCAACCGCTTTGGTTATGTAATGCTCTTCATTTTCCCGTTCGGTTCGCACCAGCTCCAAATAAAAGCGTTCTTTAAAATGCGTTTGCCACCACTGCATTCGTTGTGCCACCAGCTCCGTATTTTCAGCCAGCAATGCCACTCCAACATCTCCCGCTCGCCCACCCGACAACACAATCAAGCCTTCACTACAGCTCTCTAGCCATTCACGCTTGATTAATGCAACCATGCTGTTTTGATGCAACGTTTGATTTTTTAAATAACCTTGGGAAATTAAATGTGACAGGTTTAAATACCCCTGCTCGTTTTGACACAAAAGCACCACAGAAAAAATTTCCCCCCCCCTATCTTCAATCAAGACATCTGCCCCAATAATGGGTTTAATACCCGCACCATTCGCTGCACGATAAAACTTAATTAATGCAAATAAATTGCTGTGATCGGTTAAGGCCAACGCCGGCTGTTCCGCGTTTTCAACCAAAGAAATTAATGGCTTTATGCCTAGAGTACTGTCTATTACAGAGTATTCCGAGTGAACATGAAGGTGAACAAATTGCGTCATAAAACAGTAAGCCAAAAATTAAAGGAATTAAAAGCCCGTTATTTTAACGCCTATTACGCCATTAATGCTAAAATTCCTCGCAATTAAGTCATTCACAAACTGCCTACCTGATTATGCAAATATCTTTAAATAAAAGTCCTTTTTGGCTTGAAACCACCCCCGTCGCTTTTCCTCCCAGCCATCTGGCACTGCAAGAGCCCAATGGCTTACTGGCCATTGGCGGTGATTTAACTCCAGAATGGTTATTACAAGCATACAGTTTAGGCATTTTTCCTTGGTTTAACCCCGATGAACCTGTTTTATGGTGGACACCCAACCCAAGAAGCGTATTATTTATTGATCACTTAAAAATCACACGCAGTTTAAAAAAGACACTCAACCAAATTCAAAAAACAGGCCGTCTAACCGTAACCCTTGATCAAAACTTTAAGGAGGTTATGACGGCATGTGCTAATATTCCAAGAAATAATCAGGATGGTTCATGGATTACTTCTGACATGATTAACGCCTATTACCAACTTCATCAGTCAGGTCATGCACACTCCGTTGAAGTATGGCAAGACAAACAATTAGTCGGTGGCTTATACGGCATTGCCATTGGCAAAATGTTCTTCGGTGAATCCATGTTTTCCACTGTCAGCGACAGCTCTAAAATTGCTCTGGTGGCATTAAGCATGCAACTAAAAGAGTGGGGGTTTAAAGTCATGGATACCCAGGTTGAAACCCCTCACCTCAACCGTTTAGGCGCAACTCAGATAGACCGTACTGCATTTGAACGTCTTGTTGCACAACAGATTCAGCACCCTTTTCCAGCTCAAAAATGGCACTTCTCACTTGACTGGTTTTCCGCCGCTCACACCCATCAAAAAAACGCAAAAAAACAAGCTTAATAACAAAGTCAAACATTAGAAAAACCTAATGCTTGACAAATTTCCTCCACTCTTTAAAAAAATCACAGTAGAATGGCGATATTCGATGTAAAAAAGTGACGTTTCTTATGTATTCACACCCCGGTAATCGCCCCCGTTTCTTAAATATACGGGAATTTCGTTTTCCACTTAACGCATTGCTCTCCGGCGCACATCGCATTACAGGCATTGCGTTAGTATTGAGCTTAATCGCCTATTTAGCCATCGGTAATCTACTGCTTTTTTCTTCCGCTATAACACTGGAACTTGTTAGCAATTGCTGGCTTACCAAACTCCTGCATACTGGCTTTTGGATTGCATTAAGTTATCACTGGCTAAGTGGCTTGCGTCATTTACTGGCCGAACATTTTCTGCAACCCGAAGTGTATCAACTGATTAACAGTCGCCCTGTAAGCTATTTACTGCTCTCAACATGGTTAATTGCTATTTTGTCCATTCTCTATCAAGTTTGGTTCTAATTAATTCAAACAAATCTTAAGAGTTTTAACGATGAAGATGAATTTAAACATAAAAACCGCTTCTCTTTCTGGCCGTAAAGCGCATATATGGCAGCGCTTAAGCGCCATTTATTTATTGTTTTACAGTCCCTTTTTAGCCTTGGTGATTACAAAACTTCCCGAGAGTGCCTCGCTTAAAGTTTTAGCCTACAACCTATCCCACTTGCCCTACAGTGGTGTATTTGAACTGGCCACACTGATTGCTGTTCTGTTATTGCTGGTTCATGCCTGGGTGGGGGTTCGCGATATTATTATTGATTACGCTCCCAGAGCCAGTGTTAATCTCTGGTTAACGGTGTATCACAGTTTTTTAATTTTATTGCTTATCAATAGCATTTTGATTGCCATTAACCTGTTTGGATATGCCTAAAACAAAAAACAAGGGGGGGGGGATAAAAAATTTCTCCCCCCCCTTACTTTTAAAAAACCAACCTACTTTAACCTTCTGAGAAACACGCCTTATGACTTTTACAGATTCCTTTCCAACCGAAACCTTTGATGCGCTGGTTATTGGTGCAGGAGGCGCTGGCATGCGTGCCGCATTACAACTGACTGAAAACGGCCATAAAATCGCAATGGTTTCCAAAGTTTTTCCCACGCGCTCGCACACCGTTGCTGCACAAGGCGGTGTAAATGCGGCTTTAGGAAATGTGACTCCAGACAAATGGGAGTGGCACATGTATGACACAATTAAAGGCAGTGATTTTTTGGGGGATCAAGATGCCATTGAATTTATGTGCCAGGAAGCCTCTGAAATTGTAAGAGAACTGGAACACTTTGGGGTTCCCTTTACTCGTCTGGATAACGGCAAGATTTACCAACGCGCTTTTGGTGGACAAAGCCAAAATTACGGCGAAGACCAAGCCCATCGTACCTGTGCCGCTGCCGACCGAACAGGGCACGCCATTTTACACTCTCTCTACCAGCAAAACATACGACTTGGCACAACGTTTTACGATGAATATTACGCGGTTGACCTGCTTAAGAATCAAGCGGGAGAAGTCAATGGGGCATTGGTCATGAACATTCACAACGGTGAATATAAAGTATTACAAAGCCCACACATTTTATTAGCAACAGGAGGAGCAGGTCAGGTATTTCGTAACAACACCAATGCCAGTATTAATACCGGAGATGGCCTGGGAATGGTATTACGGGCAGGCTACCCACTGCAAGACATGGAATTTTGGCAGTTTCATCCCACTGGTGTTTCAGGAAAAGGAATGCTTATTTCAGAAGCGGTGCGTGGTGAAGGCGGTAAATTACGCAATGCTTTGGGCGAAGCCTTTATGGAAAAATACGCGCCCCGCGTCAAAGAACTGGCTTCTCGTGATGTCGTGGCTCGTGCGATTGCCATTGAAGTAAATGAAGGCCGAGGCTGTGGTCCCGATAAAGACTATGTGTTACTGGACATTAGCCATCTACCCAATGAAATTATTACCGAACGCCTACCAGGCATTCGTGAAATCAGTCAAACATTTTTAGGCATTGATCCCGTCAAAGACCCCATTCATGTCTACCCCACCTGTCACTATATGATGGGAGGCATTCCCACCAACATCGCAGGACAAGTCATAAGCCCCGATAAAAACGGCAACCAACAACCCGTTAAAGGCTTATATGCCATTGGAGAATGCGCCTGTGTTTCCGTACACGGTGCCAACCGTTTGGGTGGAAACTCATTGCTCGACATTGTGGTATTTGGACGTAAAGCCGCCTTAACCATTCACGAATCACTGGTCAACACCCCCGCTTCAAACAACGTAACATTAGACCTGAGTGCCGTGATTAATCGCCTAAACCGCTGGTTAAAGCGTAACGATACCTCATCCAACGACAGCGTCACTCAAATTAAAAAAGATTTGCAGCACATTATGGAAAAAGGGTGTGGCGTATTTCGAGATCAAGCCACCATGCAAAATGCATTCGAAGAACTGCAAGGCATTCAACAACGCCTTGAAAACGTCTGCATTTCAGATTTTAGCAACGTCTTTAATTTAGAACGTCTAGCGGCTTACGAATTGGAAAACCTCGTTACCATTGGCTTTGCCACCGTCACCTCAGCCCTAGCCCGCAAAGAGAGCCGCGGGGCACACAGCCGAGTTGACTACACCGAACGCGATGATGAAAACTGGCTACAACACACCCTCTATTTTCAGAAAAACCACACACTTACCTATAAACCCGTTAATTTAAGCCCTAAGCATCATAAGTCCATTGAGCCAAAACCTCGTGTTTATTAAGCGTCTTTATTAAGGAAGTCAAGATGAAATTTATTATCAGTCGCTACAATCCAGAAACCGATCAAGCACCTTACGACCAAACCTTTGAACTGGATAATTCACAGCTTTCGGCAGACAGCATGCTCCTTGATGCCCTGCATCTAATTAGAGAACAAGAGCCCAGTTTAAGCTACCGATCCTCCTGTCAAGAAGGTGTGTGTGGCTCAGACGGCATGAACGTCAACGGCAAAAACCGTCTAAGTTGCGTTACCTCACTCTCCGAATTGGGCGATACCATTACCTTAAAACCACTCCCAGGCTTGCCCATCATTAAAGATTTGATTATTGACATGGAGCTGTTTTACACACAATACAAAGCCGTTAAGCCCTTTTTAGAAGCCAAGCCACTGGATCTTGAACATGAACACCTGCAAACCCCAGAAGAACGATCCAAACTCGATGGTGCCTACGAATGCATTTTATGTGGTTGTTGCTCAACCAGTTGCCCTTCCTTTTGGTGGAATCCCGATCAATTTGCAGGCCCCGCCGCACTGCTCGCGGCCAGACGATTTGTGGTAGATTCTCGCGATATTAAACACATTGACCGTTTAAAAGAACTTGACAGCCCAACCCAAACCTTCCGCTGTCGCCACATACAAAATTGCACCGATGCCTGTCCAAAAGGACTAAACCCAAGCCATGCCATTCAAGAGCTTAAATCCATTATGGTAAAAGAGTTATGACCTCCAACCAACCCCACTTTACTCAAGAAACCTTTAAAAACTGGCGTAAAAAAACCCTTTTTTTAGCCAAACGTGGCAATCTGGAAACCGAGTTACTGCTCACCAATTACATTCACCAACTGGACGAACACTTATCTAAAGAAAAAGCCAATTTAATTCGAAAATTACTCAACGAAAATGACCAAAACTTATTTTGTTGGTTAATGGCATTTGACCCTAAACGGCCTCACGCTACCGTACTTCCTCCTACTGAATATCAGTCATTGATTCATAAAATTCGCACAAATTATTTGAAATAAAGAGAATCACTGGTTTTTAACCGAAATTCCTGATACAATCCGCCACAAATTTTTTATTATCAAGGATTTACTGAATCACATGGCAAAACAAGACGTTATTGAATTCGACGGTGTCGTTTTAGAAACATTACCAAATACGTTATTTAAAGTAGAACTGGAAAACGGCCACCAAATTTTGGCTCACATTTCAGGACGTATGCGAAAAAATTACATTCGAATTTTGGCGGGTGACGCGGTAAAAGTTGAATTAACACCATACGATCTAACCAAAGGTCGCATTACTTACCGCGGAAAATAATTTTCTCCCCCCCCTTTTTTTACGGGAGTTTTTGTATTTTTTAACAAAACACAACGTTCACGCCGTAGCCCGTAAAGGGCGCCTAATCGTTATAAACCCAATTAAATGCGTCATTATAATTTTCAAAGTAACGAACCTCCCCCGATATAAACCATGACCCAACCTTGGCCATAATTTCTTGCCAATTCTTATTGCCATAAATTGCAATTTTCTGAAACTCCCGTCCATGCTTTAATCCAAGCTTAAAATCATCCCACGCAGCCCTTAGCTCCCAGCCTTCTGCTTCTGTACCATCAATTAAAACATTTACCTTTGGCTCTTTTACCTCACTCAAAGCCGCATCAATCATTGGGGTAATGATCTCATAATCCTCATGTGTTAACTTACCCACCGCTTTCAACAAAAGAAAAAAACGCTCGTCTACTCGCTCAATGCCTATTGATAAGCCATGTCTTTTAATCGTCATAACCTTATCCCCCTCTTTATCAGTGCTTCCCTAATTCACCTAAATTCTTACATACAAAACGTGAAAGATAGTGTAAGAATTTGGAACTCATTAACTCTTACCTTTTTTATAATGATGCACAACTGGTTTTACAACGCTTTTTCGTAAACATTTCATATAAAAAAACACAGATAAAAAAAGGCACTAAAAAGTGCCTTTTATTTTTTGCTTTTTTATGTGTAGAGCAAATTAATTGTTTCTTTTTAAAAAAACAACCTTCACAACCACAAACCCTTTGCATAAAAACTGGAACTGGTGAGAAACGAAGAACTCGGCGCCCGAAGGGGTAAGCCGAGAAACGAAAAATCTCAATACGCTTTAATCAGGCCAAACACGCTTAGAAGACGAGACCACAGACTCAACTTGAGTCTCTTTTTTCTTGGGTGGCGTTTTCTTAACAGGAGGTTTTTTGGCAACCGTTTTTTTAGGTGTTGCTTTTTTTGGTGTTGCAACGGGTTTACCTTCTGTCTTTTTGGCGGTATCACTCTTGGTTGTTGCCGCTTTTGTGGTGGTCGTTTTTTGATTTTTGGCACGTCGCAAACTTTGCGTCAATTTTGAGTCTGTTTTTGTGTTACTTTTAGAGTCCGTCATAATATTTCCTTAATAATTTCATCAATTTCTTTTACCGCCGCTTCACCACGCTTACCCATACAGTAAACACTGGCTCCCTCTACCGCCGCATTACGATAAATCGCTCGGCGACGAATGCCCTCTGATAAGGCTGGAATATCAAACTCTTCTAAAGCCTGCTTCATTGCCTTTGAGAGTGCACTTCGAGGTTCAAGTTGATTCACAACAATATAAGGCTTCAGCTTACGGTTATGTATTTTGGCCTGTTCTATCGCTTCCGTCAAACGAATACTTGCCCATAAATCAACTGGCGACGGTAAAACAGGAATTAAAATGGCATCCGAAACCTTCATTGCAAGTGCCATCGTATCCGTTTCCAGCGTAGGAGGACAATCAATAACTAAAAAATCATAATCCTTACTAAAACGTGAAGCCTCACGTGCCAGGTTTCCTCCAATCGAAATAACCGAAACGGGAAACGGTCTGTGATCTGGCGATAAACTGCACCACTGACTAGCAGAACCTTGCGGATCAGCATCAATCACCAAAACTTTACCATGCTTAGACAAACCCGCGGCAAAGTTCATACTAAGCGTGGTTTTACCTGTTCCACCCTTTTGGTTTGCTATTGAAAAAATACGTGCTGGCATAAAATATCCCTATCTACAAAGCTAGATTAAATAAGACCTTAAAAAAGACATGTGTACAATCTCTAACATTATAACACCGCCCCTTTTTATCTTAATTGATAATTAAGACCTTTATTTTCTAAAAGAAACCTTTAAAAGCCTTATATGAAAGGAGATCCACTATAAATGTCACTCACTTGTCATGATACAACACTTAAGTCCAACAAACTCCTAGCCTGCTTGATGCCAAAAAGGAGAGTCAATCGTCGGAGTGCTGGGGCTGGCAGTATTTCGTTCGGTCATCAAACCGGCTTGATAGGCATTGCGTCCAGCCTGAATGGATTGTGCAAAGGCGGTGGCCATTTGTACCGGATGATTGGCATGTGCTACAGCAGTATTTAAAAGAATGGCATCCACCCCCATCTCAAGCGCTTGAGTGGCGTGAGAAGGTTTGCCAATGCCTGAATCGACAATAATGGTTGTGTTTGGAAAGCGATCCCGAATGGATTGTAAGGCGTATGGGTTTAAAATGCCTTTTCCTGTTCCAATAGGTGAGCCCCAAGGCATCAACACTTCACACCCCAAATCCACTAAATGACGGGCAATAACAAGGTCGTCGGTACAGTATGGCAACACCTTAAACCCCTCTTTTATCAGGGTTTCAGTGGTTTTAACCAACGCAATAGGGTCGGGTTGTAAATTATAATCATCCCCGACCAGCTCCAGTTTAATCCAGTCGGTTTGAAACAGTTCACGGCTCATTTTTGCCATATTCACCGCTTCATTATGCGTATGACATCCAGCCGTATTGGGTAATAAGTGCAAACCAAGCGATTGAATCAGTTGCCAAAAATCTTGCCCTCCGTTGGCTTGTGGGTTCTGACGACTCAAAGACAACGTGACCACTTGTGCACCCGAGGCTTGAATGGCCTCTTTCATTATCTGTGGCGAGGGATATAACGCGCTCCCAATAAATAAACGGCTTTCAAGCTCAGTCCCATAAATCGTTAACGTCTCTTTTGGCTGCTTAATCGCTGTTAAGGGGGGGGAAATTTTTTGCGTGTCCTGTTTTTGTGTATCGCTCATGCTGTATTCCTATTTAAACACCTTTTATTATTGAGACCTTTGCATTCTATTTTTACCCCCCCTGTATGGCAGAAATTACCTCAAGTTTATCGCCTGCTTTAAGTGGCGTAGTGACGTGCAAGGATTTAGGTAAAAAATTTTCATTAAGCAAAATGGCATAAGGTGGTTTGGCATTAAAGAGGGTTAATGCTTGTTCCACCATACTGTCTGTGGCCACCATAAATGGACGATTATTAATATTAATTTGAATCTCGGACATTTTTTCCCCCCTCTTGACAAACGAGATCAGGCATCTTGTTTATAACCTCCTTAAAATGCAATTGTGTCACAGCACGGTCACCTAAATTCAACACACCCAAGCACGCATCCACCATAACCGGAGCTAATAAAAAACCATGCCGAAACAAGCCATTAACATTCAGTACATTTTTTTGAACCACAATTTTAGGTTCATTGTCTAAATACGCAGGACGAATCCCTGAATAAATCCCTAAAATTTCAGCTTCTGCAAACCCAGAGTGCACACTAAAGCAAGCCGATAACAGCTCTAGAACAGAACGAACCGTTGGCTCTCGCGTGTCTTCGGTTTCCAGTTGTGTTGCCCCTACGACAAACAACCCATTCTCTTTCGGGGTGATATAAATCGGATAACGTGGATGCATCAAACGCACAGGACGATTCAGCTTAACATCAGGCGCTTTAAGGCGAACCACTTCTCCTCTTACCCCTCTTAATGCAGGTAATGTCAACGAAGACGAAGCGGAAGCGCCTTGAGTTTGAATGGATTGTTCTGCTTTTTGACCAAACCCACGGCAATCAATTATCCAGTCAAATGGTTCAAGGGGTTGTCCGTTATGTAAAAACTGTGGGGCTTCTAACGGAGCCTGGGCAGTTACATCATCAACAATACGTGTAATAAATGCATTATGATGCCAAAGAACACTCGAATTTTTTAAGGTTTGAGCCAATGCCTCAAGTAATTCACGATTATCCAGTTGCCCTTCGTTAGGCAAATAAATCCCGTGCTTTAAACGTGGATTAAGTTCTGGCTCTAACGCCTGAAGTTGTTCATCAGACAGCGTATCAAATTCATCGCCTTTTAGACGAGACTTAAACTGTTCTAAATTCCCTAAGTCTTGTTCGAACGCTACAATAACACTGCCCGCCTGCTGAAAAAATACTGGGCAGTCCAGCCGTTCTAAAAAACAAGGCCATCGAGTAAGCGCCAATGCACCTAATGCCATAATCTCTTTTGACGCATCAGCCGATTCGGATAAAGGTGCTAACATGGCCGCAGCCAAATAAGCGGCACTTTGTTCGCCCTGCCCCTCATCTTGATCAAACAGTTCAACCTGTGCAACGTTTTTAAGAGACAAAGCCAGCATACGCCCCATCAACCCCGCACCTAAAATGGCAATTTTAGGTACTTTATCCGATTTCGGCACGTTATCTAATGAAGCCAATGAAGCTCTCTCTTGCGCGAGCATTTCACGCCTCCTTTTGATAGATTTCGCTGCCCGACTCAATAAATTCTTTTGATTTTTCCTTCATACCTTGCTGAATGCTTTCAAGCGAGATTTCGGTAATTTGCCCACCTTGTTCCGCCACGTCATCTTGTGCTGCTGCGTATTCACGCACCTCTTGCGAAATTTTCATCGAGCAGAATTTTGGCCCACACATGGAGCAAAAATGCGCCACTTTTCCAGACGCTTGAGGAATAGTCTCATCGTGATAAGAGCGAGCTCTTTCTGGGTCAAGACCCAGATTAAACTGATCTTCCCAACGAAATTCAAAACGGGCTTTAGACAGCGCATTATCACGAATTTGTGCCCCTGGATGCCCTTTGGCCAAATCACCTGCATGTGCGGCAATTTTATAGGTTATTAAGCCTTCTTTTACGTCCTCTTTATTGGGTAACCCCAAATGCTCTTTAGGGGTCACATAACACAACATGGCACAACCGTACCAACCAATATTGGCGGCGCCAATCCCCGACGTAATGTGATCGTAACCTGGTGCAATGTCCGTCGTTAATGGCCCAAGGGTATAGAAAGGCGCTTCGTCACACACTTCTAATTGCTTGTCCACGTTCTCTTTAATCATGTGCAGAGGAATGTGACCCGGCCCTTCAATAATGACCTGAACATCATGCTTCCATGCAATTTTGGTTAATTCACCCAAGGTTTCTAACTCAGCAAATTGCGCTTCGTCATTGGCATCGGCCACTGAACCCGGACGTAAGCCATCGCCTAATGAAAAACTGACGTCATAGGCTTTCATGATTTCACAAATGTCTTCAAAGTGCGTGTACAAGAAGTTTTCTTGATGATGCGCCAAACACCATTTGGCCATAATAGACCCACCACGCGACACAATGCCCGTTAAACGCTTGGCAGTCATTGGCACATAGCG
>WFPP01000098.1 GCA_015487495.1 Thiomicrorhabdus sp. | reverse complement strand
CTAGGGATGGTCTATAGTTTGTTACCGGGCCTTGCAGGTCGTCATCAAACACAATGCTTCTGGCGGTTCCGGTGATGCCGTCGGGATTGATGGTTCCATTGACTTCAACCACCATGCCAATGGCAAGGTCTTCTTGTGTACCAGTATTGCCTTCTATATTGAAGCTAGAGTTGTTGGTTTCAAACTTAATGCCATTGACATAGACGCTACCAAACCCTGTGATGGTACCCGATGAAATAATGTCAGAGGCACCGGAGGTTGTAGAGGAGGAGCCACCGCCACCACAGGCAACAAGGCCAAGTGAAAGTGAAATGGCGGAGGCAAGTGCGGTTAATTTTGCTGTGGTTTTCATTGTAAGCATCCTTATGTTTCTGAATTGGAATGTGTGGGGTAGTTCTTGTTTCTTATTTGTTAATTGGGATTTTATTCCCAAAAATAAGGAAAGTCAACTTTTTATGGAAAGGTAGTAAAACGTGTTTTTATGCAGTATTTGATATTTTGATTATGCTAAAAAAAAGCTTTCTTAATGGAACAAAGGGGGGTGAAGAAGGGGGAGGTGAAAGAGTTAATCTTTCAGAATAACTTGCTTGGCAATGCCATTGTTATAGGGGTCGCTTATTATTTGTACTTGAATGGGTGGATGGTTGTTAGAGTGTTGTTCTAATTCTGCTATAAATTGCATGGGGCTATGATGGGTGTTTGAAGGGTGGTTTAGCGAGTCGTTATAGAAATAGGTGTTCAGTTCGGTTGTGTCATTCATCATAAATTCAATATTGAGTACTTTAATATTGGATGGGAGAGCTCCGTACTGGAGTGTTCCTTGAATTTTAATCGGGTTGGTATTTGTAATGGTGATATGGGTTGCGATTATTTCATCGTTTTCTGACTGATAGGCAATAATTTCAACAAAATCATTATGGCTAATGTCTTCAAGCTGAAAGGTCTGTGCTTGTTGGTTAGTAAGTTGCGTTGCATCATCGGTATAAACCAATATGCTTGGTTGTCCTGTTACCGGAGAGAGTTCCAGTGATTGATTTGTTAGATTAATATGGGTGATAGGGGCGTGTATTTCGATTTCATTGAGTGCAAAGTCATTGTTATTAAGTTCGCCATAGTTTGAGGTGCTGTCGTTAAAATAATCATTGTATTGTTCGTCTAAAAAGAGGTGGTCTTCGATTTTTTGAAAGGGGTATTGTTCGTTTGAATGAGTATTTTCTGGTTGAAGTATATTGGGTATGTTGTTTGAATCAGATGGGATAAAAGACGGCGGGGAAACAGAGGGTTGGTGTAGATGTTTGGAGGCGTTTTTAGATAGAGGGAAGAGCGTTTTTGTTTCTACTTTTTCAGGATTAAAAAGAGGGGCGGTTATTTTGTGGATTAACGCTTTAATTAGGTTGTTACCGAGTTCGCCTAGTATGGTTGAAGGTTCTGTAGGAGTAGGCTGGTTGGTGGAGTCATTTCCATAATTATATTGACTGGCAATGAGTAATAGGGTTGCGATAAAAATGAGTAAAAGCAGTTTAAAGCTACGTATCATCATTTTTTGTACAGTGATTGGTTTTTTTTAAAAGAAGGGGGATAAAAAAATAAAAAAACCAGCCTTGGCTGGTTTTTTTATTTAAAAAGGTCTTATTTGGCGGCGGCATATAGTTCAGAAACTTTATCCCAATTTACGACATCCCACCACGCTTGCATGTAAGCAGGGCGTAAGTTTTGGTAGCGTAGGTAATAGGCATGTTCCCAAACATCAAGCCCTAAAATGGGGGTGCCTTTGGTTTTGACACAATCCATAAGAGGGTTGTCCTGGTTTGGAGTGGATGAGATTTCAAGCTTGCCATCCGCAGATACGGTTAACCATGCCCAGCCTGAACCAAATTGTGTTGCACCTGCAGTGTTAAATTGTGTTTTCATGCTTTCAAAATCACCAAAGGTGCTGTTGATCTCTTCCGCTAATGCTCCTGTTGGGGTTCCCATGCTGTTACCTGTCATGACGTTCCAGAAGAAAGTGTGGTTCCAGTGTCCACCACCGTTGTTACGAACAGCGGGTGAGAGCGAACCAGCGTTGGTTATTAATTCGTCAAGTGACTTATCAGCCAGTTCGGTATCGGCAATGGCGTTGTTTAAATTGGTGATGTAAGCATTATGGTGTTTTGTGTGATGAATTTCCATTGTACGAGCATCAATAGAGACCTCAAGTGCATCGTAATCATAAGGTAGGTCTGGAAGTGTAAAAGCCATTGTCAGTTCCTTTTTGTTTAACTTTTAATAAAGAGGTAACAATTCAGTCAGCTGGCTGAGTTGTTATAAAAATAATCATGTTGGTATTGTACCTATAATTTTATACTTGTAAATACCTTAGCGTTTTACTAGGTTATTATTCGTCAAGGTGGATGGAGCGCGCGCACGGCACTTTTTTAGAAAATATTATCTAGGTGCGCTGGAGGGGCGGGCATATCACTGACTTTTTCGACCTCTGTTGGTGGCATTTGCATAAAGTAGCCTTTTGTTTGAATTGCCTCATATAGTTTGGCGGCATCACATCGTGGCATTTTACGTTCGGGGGTTAGGTTAAAATCAATGACATGTTCTGGCTCTCCAAACATCACCAAAAGTTCATCTGCTAAGGATTCTAACCCTTTTTCTTTAGGTATAAATAGATAGAGTTCTTGTTTTTTGGGGCTTTTAAAAGCCGATACCATTATGGGGGTCATGTGTTATTTTTGTCCTGTCGTATTTGATTTTTTGGGAGGTTCTTACGATACTGGCGTGAAATGAAAAATCCGATGTTTGTAGCCATAAGATAAAATGAGATACAAAATATTTTTCTGATTGAGGCAGAAAATGCAGTTAAGTGGTGAGTGATTTGCCTCGTTTTTTAATGAAAATCAGAGTTTTCTGTAATCACTTCATGCGTGATTGTATCGTGAAAAGATCTCTTTGTAGGGTATTGTAACAAAATCAATTATAATTTTAGGCGTGGAAATGCTTGACCGATACGTGGCATTTCCTTATTCTCTTTGGATTGATATAAAAAATTGGGTTTGAGGGTCATGTTGGAAAGCAAATTAAGAACAAGAATGGGGAACAAGGTAAGCGTTTTTGGTGGTACAGGCTTTGTGGGTCGAGAAGTGGTGAATGCATTGTCTAAAGCGGGTTATGACGTTACTTTATGGGTGCGCCGTCCAGAACGTTATCGTGATTTTGCACTGTTTCCAAATACAAAGGTGGCTCAATTATCTTCGTTTGAAGATGCGGGTGTATTGAATGTGGCTCTGTCTGGTGTAGATATTGTGGTAAATTTAACCACGGATCGTTTAACGGGGCCTGAGAAAGTTGAAGAAGACGAGTTGGTTCATGTGAATCAAAAGCTTAAATCGGCTATTGAAACGACTGGGGTAAAACGTGTATTAAGTTTGTCTCAATTGGGGGCTTCATCAGACCAGCCTTCGTGTGAGTGGACGGGATTGGTTGCGGAAGTTGATGGGTTGATGCACAGTGTGATTAATGCAGATGTGACCATTTTTAAACCCAGTTTATTGATTGGTGAAAAGGATGATACGACGGCTCGTTTTATTAAGCAGTTGCAACGAATGAATTTATTACTGGTGGCTCAGTCGGAGACATTGGTACAACCGGTTTGGATTCATGATTTTGCTCAGGCAATGGTTGGTTCGATTACTCGAGTTGAGATGTTCGGTCAAAAAATTGAGGTGGCTGGTGAGGAGCGTTTGACGTTAAAATCGTTAGCGGAGCTGGTGGCAGAGTTGATGCAGAAAGAAGCGATTGTGTTTCCAATGTGTCGATTAAATGCGTCTATTATGGCTAAGCTGGGGGCGTTTGCTCCTGTGGTTTCGGTTTCAGCTACCCAGCTTCAAATGTTGAGGAGTGATATGGTTTCTGATTGTGACTTTACAAAGACATTTGAATTTACTCCTCGAAGTTTGGAAAGTGTGATAGCTTCTTATGCCACGCCCCATAGTGTGCGTGAGCGTTATAGTTTTTACCGTAAAGAAGCGGGGCGTAATGTTGAAGAGCTGGTTTGAGATTATTTTTTTAAATAAAATCAGAGATTCCTTAACGATAACAAAACCGTCTTTTTGACGGTTTTTTTATTTGGCTTGTTTGGCGGTTTTATTAAATAAGGGATGGGTGTGTGGATTTGAAGGTGTTTTTGGTTGGTGGAGCCGTTCGAGATGGGTTGCTTGGGCAGACGGTTTATGATCGGGATTGGGTAGTGCTTGGTGCAACGGCTGATCAGATGCTAGAGCAAGGCTTTCAGCAGGTGGGTAGAGATTTTCCTGTTTTTTTGCATCCAACGACGAAAGAGGAGTATGCTCTGGCTAGAACGGAGCGTAAGGTGGGAGCGGGGTACCATGGTTTTGAGGTCTTTTTTGACCCGAGTGTGACGCTAGAAGAGGATTTGATTCGTCGAGATTTAACCATTAATGCGATGGCGCAATCGGAAAGTGGTGAGATTATTGATCCTTATAGCGGAAAGAGGGATCTTGAGTTGCGTGTACTTCGTCATGTATCGGAGGCTTTTTCTGAAGACCCTTTGCGGGTTTTAAGGGTAGCTCGATTTGCTGCTAAATTGCATCGTTTTGGTTTTGTTGTTGCGCCAGAAACTCAACAGTTAATGGCTCGGATGGTGGGCAGTGGGGAGTTGAAAGCGTTAACCGTTGAGCGTGTTTGGCAGGAGTTGGTTAAGGCATTAAATACGGACTCTCCGAGTGTGTTTTTTGAGGTTCTGGATTCGGTAGGGGCGGTCGAGGTGTTGTTTCCCGCTTTATTTGCTTTGCATGGTGTTCAGCAACCTGAAAAATACCATCCAGAAGGCGATGTATGGGTACATAGTTTGATGAGTCTGGATGCGTCTTCACGATTGACTGAAGCGCCTTCGGTGCGTTTTTCTGCATTGGTGCATGATTTGGGAAAGGGGGTAACGGATCGTGCTTTATGGCCAAAACATTATGGACATGAAGCGGCTGGTGTTCCTTTGGTGGTTGCCTTGTGCTGTCAGTATCGCGTACCCAAAAAGTGGCGACAACAGGCGGAACGGGTTACTGAGTGGCATGGTTTGATTCATCAGGGTCTGACTTCTGAGGGGGTGCCTTTTTTAAAGCCTAAAACGTATTTAAAGGTTTTGAAGCATTGTGGTGCATTTAAGGATATTTCTGGATTTAAGGCGATTTTGTTGGCGTGTGAGGCGGATGCCAGGGGGCGGCTGGGGTTTGAGTCGGTTGCCTACCCGCAGGTTGATTTTTGGCTAGATCTTGCAAGAGTGGCTTGTGATGTTAATCATCAAGCCATTATTCAAAGAGGTTTTAAAGGCGCTGACATTGCTCAAGAAATTGAGCGAGAACGTTTACGCTTGATTAAAGACTTTATTAAGAAACCTATAAGTCCATTTTTTATTAGGAACAAGTATGTAAGTCATTGATGAATAAAGTCACGAAAATGTTGATTGGGACTTAATTAGAGGTTACTTAAAAGATATTTGGTTTGATGCAGGTATGAAGCGAAGAACCTGATGCCTGTAAGAGAGGTTGGCTGAGTTCTTCGTTTTATATTTTTTTGTACCAAAGCTTTAATTGGGTATTTTTGACTGGATTGTAAAATACAGCCAACGTTTTCCTGTCAGCTGTTTTTATGCTTTTGATTACAGTGCTTTAGAGAAGCTGAATGCGCCTCTAATTTGACCTTTGGTGTAACCGGTTGCGGCATCATTAGGATAGTGGTTTTGCAATGCTTTTTGAACGGGCGGGGTGATGTTTGTGCCGTGGCATGTTAGGCAAACGTCACCTGTTGGAATGGCTTTCATATAACGAAATTGTTTTTGATTATCTATGGTGACAATGGCTGAAAATTCCATTTTTTGAGGTGGGATGCCTTGTGATAATTGCTCGTTAAAGCGTTTTAAAATGGAGGTTTCCCATTGATCGGGTTGTGCTTTTAAGCCACGAGGTTTTAAACTGACACGGTTGATATCCCAGCCCGTTTTTTGTGCCAGTTTTTTTGCTATTTCTGGGGCTTTTGTATGGCAGAAATCGATGGTTTTAGCGGGGCCATTCGTTTTCATGCTTTTTTGTAGCTCTGGCTTTAGTTGCCCTAAAAACTGCTTTGCAATGGCTTGTGCCTCTTGATGAAGAGGGGCTGATTGTGTCTGAGAATTTGCATAAACAGGAAGGGATAAATAGGCCATTAGGCTAATTGCGACAGTCGATATTTTTTTTATAGAGTGTTTCATTGGTGTTCCTTTTCGTATATTAAAGTTTGCTTATGTTTGTGCTTTGATTGTAGTGAGTAATTTGTCATAATGCAAATCAACGAAACTGAGGCAGTTTTATTTTTCTCCCCCCCTTATTTGTTTTCATGATTTTATAAAGAAATGAGCACGCTGTTAAAGTGTTTTTTTAGAGGAATGGTTGATGTCTGTGTATTCAAAAGTACGTTTTAAAGTCATTGGATTGCCAATATTGATTTTGTTGGTGTCTATTTTATTGTTTATGTATTTTGTTAAAACCAAGTCTGTTCAACCTCCTGTTGAGGTAAAAGAGAAGGCGTGGTTGGTTGAAACAATGGCGGTTAAGTTTGAGCGTTTGTCTCCTGTTCAGACACTGTATGGCAAGGTAGAGTCATTTGCATTGGTGAATGTCGCTGCTCCAGTATCGGGAGTGGTAGATAAAGTGTGGGTAAGGGAAGGTGAACGGGTTAAGTCGGGAGTCCCTTTGGTCTCAATGAGTTTGGAAGATTTGGATATTCCGTTACAGCAAGCGAAGGCGGATGTGGAAGATTCCGATGCTCAATTGGCATTACAAGTATTGGCAAATAAGGCCAATGTGCAACGTTTAACGCATGAGCAACGTGTTTTGGTATTGAAGGAAACGAAGGTAGAGCGAACACGTAAATTAATTCAAAAGGACTTGGCTTCTCAGGCGGATTTGGATTTGGTGAAAGAGGCGTTGGAAAAACAGAAATATGTGGTAGTCGGTGCTCAGTTGGCGGTTGAGGAAGCGGCGGTAAAAATTAAGCAGGCGAAGGCGCGTTTAGTGAAAGCCAAGGCATTGTTGGCTCAAGCACGTTTGAATCGAGAGCGTGGGTTGGTGACGGCGCCTTATGATGCTCGAATAACGAAGGTGGCGGTGAGCGAAGGATCTCGTGTGGCGACAGGGGCGGCTTTGGTAAGTTTTTATGGTTTGGATTCGTTGGAGTTGCGCGCAAAACTGCCTGTTACGATTTTAGAAGCAGTGCAGTCTGCTATGGATTCGGGTATTTCGTTAGAGGCTTTTTATCAATTGGGTGCGGAGCGTATTTCCTTGCCTTTATCGCGTTTGGCGGGTGAAGCAATGACCAGTGGGTTGGATGCTTTTTTTACGTTGCCTGCCTCGCTTTCTCATTTACGTCCAGGTGATTTAATGGAGGTTCGTTTAGAGGGGGAGCATTTTGATCGGGTGATGGCGGTTCCGTATAGCGCATTGTATGGACAAAATAAAGTGTATCTTGTGCAAGAGGGTGAGTTGCGTGCACAGTCGGTTCAGGTGTTGGGTGATGTTTTGCGAGAAGGGCGTTTATGGGCGTTAATTCGTTCTGATTTTAATGAAGGTGAGCGCATTAGTATTACGCACTTACCGAATGCGGTAACGGGGCTTAAGGTAAAAGAGGCAACGGAATGAGTGAGAAAATTGTGCCAACGGATTCGTTAGAAGAGCTTAAAAAGCCAGATGAGAGATTGTTGGGGAAAGAGGACCAGGATTTTCAATTAAAAGAAAAGGCGTTTCATTCTCATGGTGTGATTGGTTTGTTTGCCCGCCATAAGGTGGCACCTAATTTGTTGATGTTGATGATGTTGTTGGCAGGCATGGTGGCGTTATTAAAGCTGAATGTGCAGTTTTTTCCTTCTTTTGAACTGGATTATGCATCGGTTCGAGTTGTTTGGCCTGGGGCAAATGCCCAAGATGTTGAGCTAAGTGTTACGAATCCTTCTGAGCGGGTGTTGCGTAATTTAGACGGGTTGGATGAAATGACGTCTACTTCTTCTTTAGGGTTGTCTGTGATTACCTTAAAGTTTAAGGAAGGGACGAATATGATTGAGGCAGTGGATCAAATCAATCAACGGATGAGTGAGTTGCGTAATTTGCCACAAGATGCTCGAAAACCAGTGATTAAACGTATTGTGAATTATGAGCCTGTTGCAAAATTATTATTGGTAAGCGAGCAGGGTGATGTAACGGAAATGCGTCATCTGGTGCGGCAGTTTGAGCGAGAATTATTGAATCGGGGAATTGATAAAATTAGTTTTGTTGGCTTGCCTTCAGAGGAGATGTCCATTGAATTATCACAACAGGCGTTGGAGCAATTTGATCTTTCTTTGGAGGGGGTGAGTGAGCAGGTTGCAGGAATGAGTCAAGACATTCCTGCGGGCTCGGTTGGAGACGCGGACAGTGTTCGAGATTTAAGGGCTCAAGAGCAAAAGCGTTCTGCATTGGCATTTAGTCAGATGCCTTTAATTATGAGCGATTCTGAAAATGTGGCATTGGGGGATGTGGCAACAGTTGAGCGTCGAGCAAGTAAGGATGCGCCTTATTTAATGGTGGACGGGGCTTATGCGATTCAAATGCAGTTACAACGTGCTGAAAGTGGGGACACTTTGGTGTCATCTAAAATCTTGTTTGATTGGTTGGCAGAGACGGAGCCGATGTTACCTGATGGGATGCGTTTGGTGGTTTATGATGAGACTTGGTCATTGGTGAATCAGCGGATTATGTTGTTGGTGAACAATGGGATTGGTGGTCTTATTTTAGTGGTTCTTATTTTGTATATTTTTATGAATGGTCGAGTGGCATTTTGGGTTGCGGTTGGAATCCCAGTGTCATTTGCGGCCACCTTAATGATTGTGTATCTTGTGGGTGGCAGCATTAATATGGTCAGTATGTTTGGTTTGATTATGGCGCTGGGGATTATTGTGGATGATGCCATTGTGGTTGGAGAGGATGCCCTCTCTCATTATGAGCGGGGTGAGCCTCCACTGCAAGCAGCGGAAGGGGGGGCGCATCGAATGCTTGGCCCTGTTACGGCATCGTCTTTAACCACGGTAGGTGCTTTTTTACCGTTAATGATGATTGGCGGAGAGATGGGTAATATTTTGTTTGCGATTCCGTTAGTTATCATTGCGGTTATTTTTGCTTCCCTGATTGAAAGTTTTGTTATTTTGCCAGGGCATTTACGACATGCTTTGAGTGGGGTAAAACCGGCTCAACCTGGTTCTATTCGGTATCGTTTGGATGCGGGTATTGATTACTTTCGGCATCACCAATTTCGTTATTTAATTCGCTGGGTGCTTGCTCATCGCGCCATTACGATTGCGACCACACTGGCTTTAATGGTTTTTGTGATTGGTTTATTGGCGGGTGGGCGTTTGGGATTTGTATTTTTTCCTTCCCCTGAGTCAACAAAGTTGTTTGCTGAAGCACGTTTTGTGGCGGGTACGCCAGCAGAAGTATCGGCACGTTATGTTGAGAAAATGCATCGTACGTTATTAGAAACTGAGGCTGAGTTAGAGCCAGGTATTATTCGTGTGGCAACGGTGAATTACAATCGAACACGGCAACAAACGGGGTCTAATTTTGGATCAGTTAATGTGGAGTTGATTGAATCAGATCAGCGTAATACGCGTAATGCTGAGTTTGTACGTGTTTGGCAGGAAAAGGTTGGGAAGGTGCCAGGGTTGGATGTGCTGACGATTGAATCACCCAGAACGGGGCCACCAGGAGAGGACATCGATATTCGTTTATCTGGTGCGACGCCTTTATTATTAAAGCAGGCTTCTTTGGATTTGCAGGCAGTGTTGACACAGATTTCTGGGGTGAGTGGTGTTCGAGATGATTTGCCTTATGGTCGAGATCAGTTGATTTATAAGCTTACGCCACAGGGTAAGGCTTTGGGAGTGACTTATGCTTCTTTAGGCCGGCAGTTGTCAGATGCGTTTTCAGGACGGTTGGTGCAAGTATTTACGGATGGAGAGGATGAGGTTGAAGTTCGAGTTCAATACCCAAGATCAGAGCAGGCTACGTTGGCAACACTTAATCGAATGCAAATTTTAACCCCCAGGGAGGGGAAAGTTCCGTTAAGTACAATCGCTTCTTGGTCTACACAGCGTGGGTTTGATGTGATGCGTCATGTGGATGGCGCTCTAACAGTCAATGTGCTTGGTACGGTTGATAAGCATGTAAATAATGCAAATCAAATTTTAGCGCAATTAAAAGAAAGTATTTTTCCTGAGTTGGAGTTGCGTTATGGTTTGAGTGTTTCTCTTGAAGGGCAAAGTGCGCGTCAGGCAGAAACCATGGAGGATATGAAGATTGGTTTATTGATTGGCCTTTCGATGATTTATATTGTATTGGCTTGGGTATTTGGTTCTTATGGATGGCCTCTTGTTGTGATGATGGCGATTCCTTTTGGACTGATTGGTGCCATTATGGGGCACTGGTGGCTAGGGTTGGATATGACGATTTTATCGTTGTTTGGTTTTTTTGGTTTGTCAGGAATTGTTGTAAATGATTCCATTATTTTGGTGAGTTTTTATAAACGATTAAGAGAGGCGGGGGTTGCGATTGATGAGGCTTTGGAGGAGGCTGCTGTTCAGCGAGTAAGAGCGGTTTTACTCACTTCTTTAACGACGGTTGCAGGTTTGACCCCTTTGTTATTTGAAACCTCGTTGCAAGCACAGTTTTTAATTCCAATGGCAACGGCAATTGCTTTTGGGCTTATTTTTTCAACACTATTGATTTTATTGGTGATTCCTTCAATGCTCTCATTTTATGAGCATGGGATGGAGGGATGGCAAAGAAAGAAGGGCTTGTTTAAAGGATTTGTGAGTAATTAGAGGGGTTATGGCCCTATGAATTTTGTTTATTGATATGAAATAGCTTTAAGTAGAAACGCGAATCCTTGAATGAAGAAAAGAGTAAGAAAACTTGATGATTGGGCCATTTTAAGAGAGAATATTCGTCCAAATTATACAGTCCCTAGATTTTAAGTGCTTTGAAGGCATGGTTTGAAAGTGGGTGTAGGGCGTGTAAATACCAAATTTTTTAAAAAATTGAGGAAGTTGTATGGCAACTCGTAGAGAATTAGCAAACGCAATTCGTGCTTTAAGTATGGATGCGGTCCAGAAAGCAAATTCAGGGCACCCTGGTGCGCCAATGGGTATGGCGGACATCGCTGAAGTACTGTGGAACGGCCACTTGAAGTTTAATCCAGCCAACGCTAAATGGGCTGACCGTGATCGTTTTATTTTGTCTAACGGGCATGGTTCAATGCTGATTTATTCTTTATTGCACTTGAGTGGTTTTGATTTAAGTATTGAAGATATTAAGCAGTTTCGTCAGTTGCACGCTAAAACAGCGGGCCATCCAGAGTATGGGTATGCTGACGGGATTGAAACAACTACGGGTCCTTTGGGTCAAGGACTGACCAATGCCGTGGGTATGGCCATTGCAGAACGTACGCTAGCAGCACAGTTTAATAAGCCTGGGCATGATATTGTAGATCACTACACGTATGTATTTATGGGTGATGGTTGTTTGATGGAAGGCCTTTCTCATGAAGCGGCGGCAATGGCCGGGACTCTCGGTCTTGGTAAATTGATTGCTTTTTGGGATGACAATGATATTTCAATCGATGGTAACATCGGTGACTGGATGGAAAAAGGCGTTCCAGGTCGTTTTAATTCTTATGATTGGCACGTTATTCCGAGTGTGGATGGACATGATGCGGCGGCGATTGATGCGGCGATTACGTTGGCTAAATCGGTTACAGATCGGCCTACATTGATTTGTACTAAAACAGTGATTGGTTTTGGTTCTCCGAATAAGTGTGGAACTTACTCTTGTCACGGTGCACCGTTAGGTGATGAAGAAATCGCATTGGCTCGTAAAGAGCTCGGTTGGACAGCGGCTCCATTTGAAATTCCAGATGAGATTTATGCAGGTTGGGATCACAGGGAGCAAGGTCAAGCGGATGAAGCTGCCTGGAATGCCCGATTTGAGGAGTATCGTGCGGCTTACCCTGAAGAGGCGGCTGAATATGAGCGTCGTATTGCAGGAGAGCTTCCTGCTAATTTTGAAGTGGAGATGGATGCTTTTATTGCTCAAACACAGGAGGAAATGCCTAAGATTGCCTCACGTCAAGCGTCTCAAAAGTCCATTGAAAAGTTGGGTGATATTTTGCCAGAGATGTTTGGTGGTTCGGCTGATTTGACTGGTTCTAATTTAACTAACTGGTCTAAGATGGTGAAAGTGAATCATGATAATGCGGATGGTAACTATCTCTCTTGGGGGGTTCGTGAATTTGGAATGGCGCACATGATGAATGGAATGGTATTGCACGGAGGCTTTAAAGTTTTTGGTGGTACATTCTTTATGTTTATGGAGTTCATGCGTAATGCCTTGAGAATGTCGGCATTGATGAAAATTGGTACCATTTATGTGTATACGCATGATTCTATTGGTTTGGGTGAAGATGGGCCAACGCATCAGCCTGTTGAGCAATTAGCTACGATGCGAGTTATTCCTAATTTCCAAACTTGGCGAGGGTGTGATGCGGTTGAATCTGCCGTTTCATGGAAGGTTGCGATGATGCGTGGTGATGCACCAACTGCGTTGGTTTTCTCTCGTCAAGCATTGGAGCCGATGGCTCGTACGGCTGAGCAAGTGAAGAACATTGAGAAGGGTGGCTATGTCTTGAAAGATTGTGAAGGCACGCCTGATATTATCTTTGTCTCAACCGGTTCAGAAGTGGGATTGGCGGTTGAAGCATCTGAAGCAATGGATGTGAATGTGCGTGTTGTTTCAATGCCTTGTACGGATGCTTATGATGAACAAGATCAGGTGTATAAAGACTCTGTTTTGATTCCTGGCGTGAAGCGTGTTGCAATTGAAGCGGGTGTTGCTGATGGCTGGTATAAGTACGTTGGCCTAGACGGTGGCACCGTTTGTATGTCTACTTTTGGTGAGTCTGCGCCAGCGGATCAGCTGTTTAAGGAGTTTGGCTTTACTGTTGAAAACGTGGTTGCCACTGCAAACAAGGTGTTAGGTAAGTAAATTATTTATTGTAATTCGAGTTTGACTTTGTGGAACTCGATAATTTTTGGAGTTAGAAAATGACGATTAAAGTTGGTATTAACGGTTTCGGACGTATCGGACGTATGGCTTTCCGCGCAGCGGCAAAAGATTTTAAAAACATTGAAGTGGTTGCGATCAATGATTTGCTTGATCCTGAGTATTTGGCTTATATGCTTAAGTACGATTCGGTTCATGGTCGTTTTGATGGAACGGTTGAAGTTGTTGACGGTAATTTGGTGGTTAACGGTAAAACGATTCGCATTACTGCAGAGCGTAACCCAGCAGACCTGGCATGGTCTGATGTGGGTGCAGATCTGGTTATTGAGTGTACTGGTTTTTTCTTGACAGAAGAGACGTGTCAGGCACACATTGAAGCTGGCGCTAAAAAGGTGGTTCAGTCTGCTCCTTCTAAAGACCATACGCCAATGTTTGTTTATGGTGTGAACCATGAAGAATACAAAGGTGAGGCCATTGTTTCAGCGGCATCTTGTACAACAAATGGTTTGGCTCCGGTTGCTAAGGTATTGCATGATCGTTTTGGTATTAAACGTGGTTTGATGACCACTGTTCATGCGGCCACAGCTACTCAAAAAACAGTTGATGGTCCATCGATGAAAGATTGGCGTGGTGGTCGTGGTATCCTTGAGAATATTATTCCTTCATCAACGGGTGCGGCAAAAGCCGTGGGTAAAGTGCTTCCTGAGTTGAATGGCAAGTTGACTGGTATGGCGTTCCGAGTGCCTACCTCTGATGTGTCGGTTGTTGATTTGGTTGTTGAGCTTGAAAAAGAGGCACCTTATGACGAGATTTGCGCCGCAATGAAGGCAGCTTCGGAAGGCCCTATGGCGGGAGTGCTTGGCTATACGGAAGAGGCTAATGTGTCTACCGATTTCCGTGGCGATGCTCACCCTTCTATTTTTGATGCAAAGGCAGGAATTGCGTTAGATTCAACCTTCGTTAAAATCGTTGCATGGTATGACAATGAGTATGGTTATACCTGTAATATGATGAGAGTTGTTGAGCACGTGGGTAAATCATGATTTAACTCAGTTTTGAAGTTGGGGGCTATTTATTGGGAATGGTTTCGAAGATTTGTTTGCGCCTTTTCTTTTTTAGATAGCCCCTTGTTTTAGAATTGAATTTTTTTGTTGTGTTTTGTTAGTTATTTGTTTTTCTTTTCCATACTGTGTGCAGTGTTGAATGGAAAAATTAATTTTTAAACTTGGTTGCTTGGCAATGTGCGAGTTGTCGTATTTATTACTACTAGAGGATATACCGAATGTCTGTTATTAAGATGTCTGATTTAGATTTGGCTGGAAAGCGTGTGTTAATTCGTCAAGACTTGAACGTCCCTGTTAAAGATGGAAAGGTCTCTTCAGATGCGCGTATTCGCGCTTCACTTGCTACGATTAAAATGGCATCAGAAGCCGGTGCAAAAGTAATGCTTATGTCTCATTTAGGTCGTCCGACAGAGGGCGAGTATGTTGATGAGTTTTCTCTGGCACCTGTGGCGGCAGATTTGTCTGAAAAACTGGGCAAAGATGTGCGTCTTGTTAAGGATTATCTTTCTGGTGGATTTGAAGTGAAAGATGGTGATGTGGTTCTTTTGGAAAATGTTCGCTTTAATGTTGGTGAAAAGAAGAATGATGAAGCGCTTTCAAAGCAGTATGCAGCTTTGTGTGATGTTTTTGTTATGGATGCTTTCGGCACAGCGCATCGAGCTCAGGCTTCTACGCATGGGGCAGGTGCTTTTGCTGAAACAGCGTGTGCTGGGCCATTGCTTGCGGGTGAGTTAGAAGCCTTAGGTAAGGCGCTCAATAATCCTGCTCGTCCATTAGTTGCAATTGTTGGTGGTTCTAAAGTGTCAACAAAATTAACTGTGTTAGAATCTCTTTCTTCCAAGGTTGATCAGCTTGTTGTTGGGGGTGGGATTGCAAACACTTTTATTGAGGCTGCTGGTTATAACGTTGGAAAATCACTGTCGGAAAGCGATCTTGTTCCAACGTGCAAGACATTAAATGAAATTATGGAAAGCCGTGGTGCTGCGATTCCTTTGGCAACGGATGTTGTGTGTGGTAAGGAGTTTTCTGAAACAGCGGTTGCTGAAACGAAAAAAGTTTCCGAGACTCAGGATGACGATATGATTTTTGATATTGGCCCTGATTCAGCGGCAGATTTGGCTGACATTATTAAAAATGCAGGTACGGTTGTTTGGAATGGCCCAGTAGGTGTTTTTGAATTTGATCAGTTTGGTGGAGGAACAAAGGCGATTGCAATGGCTATTGCGGAGTCAGATGCATTTTCTATTGCAGGAGGTGGAGATACTTTAGCAGCAATTGATAAATATGATATTGCGGATAAGGTCTCTTATATTTCCACAGGTGGTGGTGCTTTCTTGGAGTTTCTTGAAGGTAAAAAGCTTCCTGCTGTTGAAATGCTTGAGAAAGCTGCAGCAAAATAAATTCATTCTTTTTTTATAAAATGAGTGATTAAACCTTCTGAAAGCAGGAGGTTTAATCAAACTGTCATTTAGATGATTCTTGTCTAAGTCATAATAAAATCTTTGCACTGTTGGTTTGTGTAAAGGTTTTAAATTATGAATTTTTTTAAAATAGTATCTGAAAGATTTAGGGTGGCTCGGTAAGTAAACATAGAAGATGACTTGCTTTTTTAGGTAGGTTTGTTGAATGCGTTTATTTTGCGAGACATCTTTTTTTGATTGATAACTTATTCGTATTCAAAAGGTATATAACTATATGTCAACAGCGTTAAGAAGAACAAAGATCGTAGCTACGCTCGGGCCTGCAACAGATCGTGACGGGGAGCTTGAGAGAATGATTAAGGCGGGTCTGGATGTTGTCCGTATTAATATGTCTCATGGAAATCCGATGGAGCATAAGGCGAGAGTTGATGCGGTACGTGCGTTGGCAAAAAAGCTGGGCCATGAAGTTGGTGTTTTGGTTGATTTGCAGGGGCCTAAAATTCGTATTGCACGTTTTGCAGAAGATAAGATTTTTCTGGAAGTGGGCGATAAATTTGCGCTGGACAATAATGTTGATGCGGGTGCGGGTAATCAGCATGAGGTTGGATTGACTTATAAAAGTCTTCCTTATGATGTTAAGCCTGGAAACCGTTTATTGTTGGATGACGGTCGACTTGTTTTTGAGGTGGATAGCGTTGTGGGCGAGCGCGTTAACTGTACCGTTGTTGTTGGCGGTGTGTTATCAAATAATAAGGGAATTAATCTGCAAGGCGGAGGTCTTTCGGCAGCGGCTTTAACCGATAAGGATAAGGAAGACATTTTAACGGCTGCAGAAATGGAGGCCGATTTTTTAGCGTTGTCTTTTCCACGTTCTGCAGAAGATGTTGAATATTGTCGTACACTTGCACAAAAAGCAGGACTGAATTGCAGTATTGTTTCTAAGGTGGAGCGTGCTGAAGCTGTTGCGGACGATGCCATACTGGATTCTATTATTTTGGCTTCTGATGTTATTATGATTGCTCGAGGTGACTTGGGTGTGGAGGTGGGTGATGCCCAGTTACCTGCATTACAGAAGAAGATGATTAAGCGTTCTCGTCAGCTGAATCGAGTAACGATTACGGCCACTCAGATGATGGAGACAATGATTGATAACGCCATTCCGACTCGTGCGGAGGTGTTTGATGTTGCAAATGCTGTTATGGATGGTTCTGATGCGGTGATGCTTTCGGGTGAAACAGCAACAGGAAAGTCACCGAGTCTTGTTATTGAAACGATGGGGCGAATCTGTCATGAGGCAGAAAAGTCTCGTACTTCTCGTGAATCAACACATCGTATTGATGAATCTTTTACAGCAATTGATGAAACCATTGCTATGTCGGCAATGTATGCAGCAAATCACTTTGATGTAAAGTGCATTGCTTCTCTAACGGAATCGGGTAATACCGCATTATTGATGTCCCGTATTAGTTCTGGAATTCCGATTATGGCACTTACTCCTCATGCTTCGACAAGACGAAAAGTGACATTGTTTCGTGGTGTTTATCCTTTTTCGGTTGATTATTCAGGGCTGGATGATCAAGGAGTAAGAGAGGTTATTATGGAGCGTATCAAATTCTTTGGTATTGCCAAGCAAGGTGATTTGGTGTTATTGACTCACGGTGAAACTCGTGGTGTTTTGGGTGGCACGAATAGTATGGAAATTGTTAAGGTTCCATAGTCTTATAAAATGTTTATTTTATTTAAGCATTTTAGGTATTTGTAATTTTTTTTGAAAACCAATTAGAGGAGTCTCGCAGATGGCGATGATTACACTTCGTGAATTAATGGATTACGCAGCTGAAAATAACTTTGGTATGCCTGCGTTTAACGTAAACAATATGGAGCAGGTTCGTGCAATTATGCGAGCGGCTGATGCGGTAAATTCTCCAGTAATTCTTCAGGGTTCTGCGGGAGCACGCAAGTATGCTGGTGAGCCAATGTTACGCCATATGGTTGCAGCAGCGGTTGAAATGTATCCACATATTCCTGTTGTTATGCACCAAGATCATGGGTCTGATGTGGGTGTTTGTTTGCGTGCCATTCAATCAGGGTTTACTTCAGTAATGATGGATGGTTCTCTTGAAGCGGATATGAAAACCCCAGCTTCTTATGAGTATAATGCAGGGATTACTGCGGAAGTGGTTTCGATTGCTCATGCTGGTGGTGTTTCTGTTGAGGGTGAGCTAGGTTGTTTGGGTTCATTGGAAACAGGGATGATGGGTGAAGAAGATGGTCATGGTTCGGATGAGAAGCTTGGTATGGATAGCTTATTGACCGATCCTGAAGAAGCGGCACAGTTTGTAAAAGACACCAATGTTGATTGTTTGGCGGTTGCTGTAGGTACCTCGCATGGTGCTTATAAGTTTACATCTAAGCCTGATGCCGATGTTCTTAAGATTGATCAAATTCGTAAAATTCATGAACGTATTCCTGATACTCATATTGTTATGCATGGCTCTTCATCCGTTCCGGAAGAGTGGTTAGAGATTATTAATAACTATGGTGGTGATATGGGGCAGACTTATGGTGTGCCTGTTGAAGCCATTGTTGAAGGCATTAAGTACGGTGTACGCAAAGTAAATATTGATACAGATCTACGTATGGCATCGACGGGTGCAATTCGTAGACACCTGCATGATAACCCATCTAATTTTGATCCTCGTAAATTCTATAATGCAGCGGAAAATGCGATGATGGAAATTTGTAAGGCTCGTTTTGAGGCGTTTGGTTGTGCAGGCCATGCTTCAAAAATCAAATCGGTTGGTTTGGAGGAAATGCAAGCGCGTTATGCAAGTGGTTCTTTGAATCAAACGGTGCGCTAGTTTCTTTTGAATCTAAAGATTATTCAGAGGGCTTTCAAGGAGTGATTTTGGGCACTCTAAATATTTAAGGAGTCTTTTTTATAAGGCTTCTTTTGTGTGTAGTGGTTTCGAAGTAGGGTTTAAAGGCTTTAATTTTCTATAGACCTTAGTCAATCTATCGTATAGTTTTTTTCAATTAGTCAGATAGGTTGATGGTAGGTAGTATAGATTCCGAATTATATTTCGACGCCAAAACACAATTCTAAATAAAAACTCGTAGGAGAAAAAATTTATGGCAACTCAAACTTTTGATGCTGGTGTACAAGATTATAAACTGACCTATTGGACGCCTGACTATACGCCGTTGGACACAGATTTATTGGCTTGTTTTAAAGTGGTAGAACAGGAAGGTGTTCCTCGTGAAGAAGCGGCTGCAGCGGTCGCAGCTGAAAGCTCAACGGGTACATGGACAACGGTATGGACTGACTTGTTATCAGACATGGAATATTATAAGGGGCGTGCGTATAGAATCGAAGACGTGCCAGGTGATAAGGAAGCTTTTTATGTATTTATCGCTTATCCTCTGGATTTGTTTGAAGAAGGTTCTGTTGTAAATGTATTGACTTCTTTGGTTGGTAATGTGTTTGGATTTAAAGCGATTCGTTCTTTAAGACTTGAAGATATTCGTTTTCCGGTCGCTTTTGTTAAAACATGTATGGGGCCTCCAAGCGGGATTCAAGTTGAGCGTGATAAGCTAAATAAATATGGTCGTCCAATGTTGGGTTGTACGATTAAACCTAAGTTGGGTTTATCTGCTAAAAACTACGGCCGTGCTGTTTATGAGTGTTTGCGTGGTGGGCTTGATTTTACAAAAGATGATGAAAATATTAACTGTCAGCCATTCATGCGTTGGAGAAACCGTTTTGAGTTTGTTGCAGAAGCTGTTCATAAAGCACAGGCTGAAACAGGTGAAGTGAAAGGGCATTACTTAAACGTAACTGCTGCGGATGCTGAGGCGATGATTGAGCGTGCAGAATACGCTAAAGAGTTAGGTATGCCTATTATCATGCATGACTTTTTGACTGCTGGCTTTACGGCAAATACTTCTTTGGCAAAATGGTGTCGTAAAAATGGTGTTTTATTACACATTCACCGTGCGATGCATGCAGTAATTGACCGTAATCCACGTCATGGTATTCACTTCCGTGTTCTTGTTAAGTGTTTACGTTTGTCTGGTGGTGATCACATGCACACTGGAACCGTTGTTGGTAAGTTGGAAGGTGATCGTGCTTCAACATTAGGGTTTGTTGACTTGTTGCGTGAAGACTTTATTCCGGAAGATCGCGCACGTGGGATTTTCTTTGATCAAGATTGGGCATCAATGCCTGGTGTATTTGCTGTTGCATCTGGTGGTATTCATGTATGGCATATGCCTGCGTTATTGAATATCTTTGGTGATGATTCAGTTCTTCAGTTTGGTGGTGGTACTCAAGGTCATCCAGATGGGAACGCAGCTGGTGCAGCCGCTAACCGTGTTGCTTTGGAAGCATGTGTTAAGGCGCGTAATGAAGGTCGTGATTTGGAAAGAGAAGGTGCGGATATCTTGCGTGAAGCAGCTCAACACAGTAAAGAACTTGCTGTTGCTCTTGATACTTGGAAAGAAATCAAGTTTGAGTTTGACACTGTTGATAAGTTAGATGGCTAAACGCACGTTAAGTTTTTATTCATATTAAGTATTTAAGATAGGAGTTCAATTATGAACCAGCAAATTTCAAATGATTACCGCACTAAATATACACTGGAGACGTTTTCTTTTTTGCCTCCTTTGACTTCTGATGAGATTTATAATCAGATTGTTTATATTATCAATCAGGGTTGGACGCCAGCACTTGAGCATGAGGCACCTGAATCAGCATCTGCACATTATTGGGGAATGTGGAAGCTACCATTCTTTGGTATGCGTGATCCTAATGAAGTTTTACAGGAGATTGAAGCTTGTCGTCAACAATATCCTGATCACCTGATTCGTGTATTAGGCTATGATAACTATACTCAATGTCAAGGTCATAACTTTGTGGTTTATCGTCCTAGAGGCATGTAATCATCAGTAAAGAATAGAATATGGAGCCTTTAATATGAGTAAATCTATAAATGACATGAGCGGACGCTCGCAGTCGAAGGCACGTCGTAAATCAAAGCTTTCTGGTGGTAAACCTGGTGTGGTTAGAGCGACAAGAGCGCCTAGAAAAAAAGCGGAGCCAGTTGTGCCTGTTTTGAACTCTGGTGCTTCTGTTGCAACAGCGGTGGCTCCCGTAAAGGCGGAGTTCGCTTCTGCTTCTACGCGGCGTCAGCCTGTTTCTTCTCAGCCTGTCAAGGTTGCTGAAGGGCGTGAAATGGCAAAGCAGAAAAGAAAGCAGATGATCCGTGGCAAAACGGCATCATCCCAGTCCGTTGCACAAGGTTCTTTGAAAAAAAGAAAGAAGCCTGAAGCATTGGTTGAGTTACGCTCTACTACAACACCTTCATCCGTTGTTGTTAGTCCTAAAGAAAAGAGTTCTTCTACTGTACGTAATGTACAGGTTAAAACACAAGAGTCTTTGAGTGGTCGTAACGTTTCAAGGGCGAGACGCAAGGCGCTTTCAAAAGGTAAGGCTGGGGAATCTTCTTTTAAGTCTCAGGCTGGGCAATCTAGTACCATTGCTAAAATGGTGAATCCTCAGGCTTCGGTTAGGGATGTTGCGAGAGTTGTTAGAGCTGAGCGCTGTAGTAAGGGAAAGACTGGGTGTACCGCTACGTCAAATTCTTCTAGTAAGCGTTCAAGACGTAAGAGGCAGGATGGTACGCCTGAAAAGGTTTCTTTTTCTGAAACCTTAAGTGGTGGCACGGTTTCTGGTGTTCAGGTTGGTCAAGGTCCTTTAACGGGAGCTGAAAAAGGTGCTTGTAAAACAGTGAGTGGAACGGAGTACCTAGGTGCAGAAGAGTTTTCTTCTCATTGTTCCAAGGTGCCTGAGCCAGCAAAGCCAAAAGTTACCTTTACACGAACAACTAAAGGGCGCACGATTAGCGGGTCTACGGTTGGTCAAACACAGTCGGTAACCGGTGATCGTTCAGGGTTGTGTTCCTCTATTACAGGAACAGAGTATCTGCCAGCAGATCAAAGTGATTTGTTTTGTGGTGCAGAGCAAACAACTGCAAAAACAATGGTTTCAAGTGTGATGAAGCCTGTAATGTCTGCAAAAGCAAGTAGTTCGCCTGCTAAGGTTGTTGAGTCAATGACAATGGCAGGAAATAGGACAACAGGCACTCAGGTTGGAAGAGGGCAGGCTGTTACAGGTGATGAGCGTGGTTATTGCCAAGCTGTTACAGGTACTGGTTATCAGGGGAAGGAAGAAGTTTCTGAAGTTTGTGGAACGGCTTCACCTGTCTCACCTCCAAAAAAAGTGTTGGTTTCTGAAACAGCATCAGGGCAATTTGTTACAGGTGATCGTAGCGGCGGTGTTAGCGGGATAACCGGAGCTGAAGCTGGAAGTTGCCAAGCCGTAAGTGGTACAGGCTATCTAGGTGCAGAGGCAATTGCTGAATCCTGTTCAACAGAAGCGCAAGCTTCTATTGCTAAACGATCAAGACAATCAATGGCGGAAGCAAATAAGCCTGTTACGGGTGTAAAACCTGGGGTAGTGGGGTTGACCGGTGCTCAAAAAGGGGCTTGTGAGCTTGTTTCTGGTACACGTTATCAGTCGAAGTCAGAAGTCAGCCAGTTGTGTGAAACTTCTGGTGGCGCATCGATTGGAGACTCTGATTATCCTGTGATGGTTGGACAAGCAACTGCGGCAACACTTGCAACAACTCCTTTTGCGGAAGATGTGTCTTCTGTTAGCTTGATTACAGGAGATGGTTGGGAGAAAGGTGGTAAGGTTACTGGTACAGACGGTGCATGGGCTGCAAAACGCAATCCTTCTATCCGTGGTGTCCCGGGACAAGCTCCAATGGGAGCAGCTGGCTTTAGACCCAAGTCTATGCCTGAAGTACCTCAAAGTCCTATTACAGGGTCTTCTGGAAATACTGGCGAGGGAAGTAAAGTGACCCTTTCTGGTGGCGCAAGAGCGTAATTAGGAAAGCAGATGTTAAATAAAGGTTATCGTAAAAACTCGATGTTTTCGAGGTCTAAAGTGAAGCCACCTGCTCTTGGTATGCGTCCTGTAAAACGACATGCTGGCGTTGTTGGAAGCTTGGAAACGAGCACGGAAGGTTTTTCGAGCTTTAGTTGTAATGCCTTGGTTAAGGTTGAGCAAAATAAAATTTTGCATGATTATGATGTTCGTATTAAGGCGGGATTTGATGAGATTGAGCCTGTTGTGCAACAATTAGTTGTGCAACAAAAAAGGCCTGATTTTTTAAAAATTGCTCATACCCTTATTAGAGATAACTTGAAGCTTTCATTAAGCAATGAACAGTTAACGATTCTTAGTAAAGATTCATTTGACAGCAATGCGTTTTATGCTGAATGTGTTTTTGAACAGTTTATGTCTATGTCGGATGATTTTTTTAGAAATGATCCGTTGTGTGGACAGAACAAAGCAGAAGCAGAAGCTTTATTTAAAAGACTTGGCTTTCATGCTGTTGGGATAGCAGCTTGTTCAGATGGGCGTTTAGCACATTTTTCGACTTATGTTTTACGTTTGCCTTATTCGTTTCCTAGAAGAAAGTTTCATGCAGGAACTTTATTTGATGTAAGTGAAAGTGTACGTAATTGGGTGTTTATTGAGCATGGACGCTTTAGAGAAGGGGTTCCTAACTCAGCAGATGACCCTACTAAATATTTAAAAATAGCGGTTTATCATTACTCCAAGTCAGATCCACAGCATCAAGGTTGTGCTGCACATGGAAGCGATGAGCATAAAGCAGCTGAAAGTGCTTTATTGAAGTTGAATGACTTTAAGCAAGCGATTGAAAATCGATTTGGGTGTGGATCAACCATTCAGACATTATTGATTGGTATCAATACTGATGATGATAGTTTGAAGATCCATGTTCCTAATTTATATGGAAAAGTGTGTTTGCAACGTTTTGTTGAAACAGAGACGCTTTTTCTACAAACAACAGGCATGAGTGCTGAGCAGGCTAGATTAAAAATTAGGCAGTCTGTTGATGAGTGTGGTGGAAGATCTCATGAGTCAATGGCTTCAATGAATTCTTTAGTCTGTTGGTTTATTGAGAATAATTTTTCTCAAATAGAGTATGTTAGAAATTATGAAAATGGTTTTTATCAAGATATAGGTCATGCAGAACGTTTTATTGGTGTTGGCAACGGGTTTGAAGAAGTTCAGCTACGTAATTTAAGCTACTATAGTTTCTTGAATACAGTAGAAGAAGGTTTGAACGATGTTAATATTGGCATTAAGATTTTTACTGGATTAAATTTGAGTAAAGGGTTGCCGATTCCAATTATTATTCGTTGTGACTATGATGGAAAAGTCCCTGGCTCAAGAGACAGGGCGCAAGAAAAGGCTTTGCGTATTGAACGGGCGCTACATGAACGCTACCAAGATTTATCAAGGCAAGGTCAATTAAAAACAATGTGTACTTTGCGAGATAATACAAGTCATAAGCCATCTGAAAGAGTTTTAGGCTTGGTAGAGTAATTAATTTATTTGGGAGCCTTTGGTTTAATGAAAATTTTTAAAGTTGATAAAACACTGGTTTCAACAAATAGAATTTCAAGTATGGACCACAAGCCTTTATTGGTTGTACGAGAAAAAGATGGTGGCGCACCACAAGTGGCCGTTGATCCAGTTGGCTGTAAACCTGGTGACTGGGTGCTTTGTGTTGGAAGTTCTGCTGCAAGGGATGCAACCGGTACAAAGGCTTATCCAAGTGACCTAACCATTGTTGGTATTATTGATAAATGGGAGGCCGCTTCTGATGGAAATACATCAGGTTAAGCAAAAACTGATTGTAACCAGTAGGCTGGATGGTTTGGGTCACTTGCCTATTAAAGTTTTACAGAGCACTTCTGGTGCCAGACTTGCAGCAGTTGATCCGATTGGCGTTAAAGTTGGGGACTGGGTGTTTACCATTGCAAATTCTGCAGCCAGATCGGCTAGTGGGAATGAAAAGACATTAACAGATTTAACCGTTGCCGGCATTATTGATGATTGGCAAGAGTAAAAATTTTAAACTTAGGAGAAAAGAGCATGAGCACAGAATACGGAATTGCTTTAGGAATGATTGAAACACGTGGGCTAGTACCTGCTATTGAAGCAGCAGATGCGATGACGAAAGCTGCGGAAGTACGTTTGGTTAGTCGTGAGTTTGTAGGTGGTGGTTACG
>WFPP01000097.1 GCA_015487495.1 Thiomicrorhabdus sp. | reverse complement strand
TTTGCCAAGCAAAAACTAAGCGAACTCAATGACTTTGCGGCTATTTTAAGCAACCGCAGTGGTTCGGATCTTTTGCTTGCCATTAATCAAAAAACCATTGAGCAACGTCGTCAATCAAAACGGGTGCACAACCCGACTGTGCAAGCCAAATTAGCCAAACTGGAGAGCTACAATTTAGAACGTTCGTCCAGCTATGCAGAACGTGTTGCGCCTCAAAAAGCGCGTTTTAACCTTCCTTTGTTGCCTACCACGACCATTGGCTCTTTTCCACAAACGGCTGAAATTCGCCAAGCACGTCGTGACTGGAAAAAAGGCGAACTGAGCGAAAGCGATTACATTAAAGCGATGCAGGCTGAAATTGATGATGTGGTGAAACGTCAAGAAGAGATTGGCATTGATGTCTTTGTACACGGTGAGCCAGAGCGTAACGACATGGTGGAATATTTTGGTGAACAACTGGATGGCTATGCTTTTACCCAGTTTGGTTGGGTGCAGTCTTACGGTTCTCGTTGTGTGAAACCTCCTATTATTTTTGGCGATGTTTCTCGCCCAGAAGCCATGACGGTTTTTTGGTCTAAATACGCACAAGCACAAACCGATAAAATCATGAAGGGCATGTTAACGGGGCCTGTCACCATGTTGCAGTGGTCGTTTGTGCGAGACGATCAACCAAGAGAGGTCACCTGTCAGCAAATTGCACTGGCCTTACGTGACGAAGTATTGGATTTAGAAGCCGCCGGCATTCACATGATTCAAATTGATGAAGCGGCGTTACGTGAAGGGTTGCCCCTTAAACAGCAAGACTGGGACGCTTATTTAACGTGGGCGGTAAATGCGTTTAAACTCACCACATCGGCTGTGCAAGATGCCACACAAATTCACACCCACATGTGTTATTCCGAGTTTAACGACATCATTAAAGCCGTTGCCGCGATGGATGCCGATGTGATTACCATTGAGACATCAAAATCGCACATGAAACTGCTGCAAGCGTTTGTGGACTTTGAGTACCCGAATGAAATTGGACCAGGAGTATATGACATTCACTCACCCAATATTCCAGATACCGAATCTATGGTGAACTTGATTCGTAAAGCGGTTAAAAACATCCCCGTTGAGCGCCTATGGGTCAACCCAGATTGCGGCCTTAAAACCCGCGGTTGGAAAGAGACTGAGCCTGCTTTACGCCACATGGTGGATGCGGCTAAAATCTTGCGTGCTGAATTGAGTTAAGGACGTTCGAATCCAGCTTTACTCCGAACAACAAAAAAAACCACCGACATTAAATTGGTGGTTTTTTGGTTTTAATTCGACTTTAACTCGATTCTGCCTGTCTACTTTTGGCGAAATACTGCCGATTGCCCGTCTGATCAATCGCTCCCGCTAATCGTTCAATGCCATGAATATACGCGGCGGTTCGTATTGAACAATCATAAGTTTTAGCTTGATCAAATACAGTCTTGGCTTCTCGACTGATTTTTTCTTTCAGCCTTTTTTCGACCTCTTCTTTACTCCAATAAAATCCAGCCTTATTTTGTACCCACTCAAAATAACTAACAATCACGCCGCCTGAATTGGCAAGAACATCGGGAATAATTACCGTTCCATTTTCCTGCAATATCTCATCTGCGGGTGGGGTAACGGGGCCATTGGCTATTTCCAATACCGTTTTAGCCTGAATATGTTCCGCATTGAGTTGGGTAATTTGGTTTTCTAAGGCGGCTAAAACCAATACGTCCACATTCAGCTCTAACAGCTCATCATTGGTTAAGATATCAAACTCCAAAAGCTGACACACCGAGCCTTCACAATATACCGAAGCCAACTGATGTTCACGGTGTTTATAGCGGTAAACATCCTCAATATTAAGCCCCGTTGGGCTGTAAATCGCCCCTTTGGAATCCGACACCGCCACAACACGATAGCCTTGCGCTTGCGCCAAACGCGCAAAATGGTAACCAACATTGCCAAAGCCTTGTACCGCAACAGTGGTCTCCGAGCGAAGCCAATCATGTCGCGTTGCATACTCATTTAATACAAATAACGCCCCTAACCCTGTCGCCGACTCTCGCCCCTCTGAACCACCCAAATGCAATGGCTTGCCCGTAATCATACTGGGCACTTGGCGACGATTTAACACCGCATACTCATTGGCCATCCACCCCATAATGGTGGCATTGGTGTACACATCGGGGGCAGGAATATCTTGGTCTTCGCCGATTACATCCGAAAACGCTCGAATATACCCACGGGATAAACGCTCCAATTCTAAATTTGAAAGTTCTTTCGGGTTGACTGTAATCCCCCCTTTTGCCCCACCAAAAGGCAAACCTGCAATCGCGCATTTTACTGTCATCCAAAAACTTAACGATGTGACTTCATCCAAATTAACCCGTGGATGATAACGAATCCCCCCTTTCGTTGGGCCACGAGTATCATCGTATTGCACTCGATATCCAGTAAAAATTCGTAATTCGCCATTGTCCATTCGAACGGGAATGCTCGCAATAATGCTCCGTTTTGCAATGGACAATCGTTCAACGACCTCTTCATCCACGACAATATGCTTAAAAACAGGCTCTAATCGCTGTTTTGCTAACTCAAACATGTTTTTCACCTTCTTGCTTTAAAGGAACGGTTTATTCTGCCCTCCATTAAAACACATGCCTAAATGCTCGAACAGCTCTCAAGTTGATTTATAATATGACGATGCTCTCATCCAATTCTTTCCCCCCCTCCCCCTTACACAATGCACTGCCTATTCAGGCGTTACTGCCTAAAATACAACAGTTCTTAACGCAACATAATACCGCTATTTTGCAAGCCGAGCCGGGAGCAGGAAAATCGACTCAAGTGCCTTTAGCATTGATGAATGCGCCTTATTTAGCGGGACGTAAAATTTTATTGCTCGAACCTCGCCGTC
>WFPP01000096.1 GCA_015487495.1 Thiomicrorhabdus sp. | reverse complement strand
GATTTAACAATCCGACTTTATGTTTAATGATTTTTTGATTACTATTAATCATTGTGAGTTTCCTTCGTTTTGATTGATGATTGAACACCTTCATATCAAAACGAGAAACTCGCTCTTTTTCAAGAGCTGTGTCAGATTAAGTCGTAACTTTTACATATAATATCCATTTGAAAACGTTGCCTTGGCTTGCCAACGATCGTGAGCCCTGTATCGAATTCCATAACGAGTTCTATAGGCTACATTAATTTCTGCTGAGGTTAACGTGTAAATCACTTTCACCTTAGATACTTCTTTGGGAATGGTGAATGTTTCCAATTTAGAAACCAAAACCCCTTGAGCACCACCTTTGACGATAACCGATCCAAGTAACTCTAAGCCTGATCCATTCTCGTTACTGTTTTGTAGGCGATTAACACTCAAAGCATCCAAGTATTCATCGTGCTTTTTAAGAATTTCTGAAGAACTTTTTTTTAGCTCCGAGGAGGGCAAAGGCTGTTTTTTAACCTGATTTTTTGCCGCATTATCAAGTGGTTCTGGTAATGCCATAGGTGTACTCATATCCAATACCTCTAAGAAAACATTGGCACTCGGTGAACCTAAATTAATATTAACGGGTACAGCAAAGACAGATTTTCCATCGCTTGTTTCAAGTAATATATCGTACATACCAACGGGTAAATTTTTCATTTCAAATGTACTGTCGGCACTCACTATCGCGCCATAACCTCCCTTTCCTCCTCCCGTTCCCATGTATGACCGCCTGGACGCCGCTTTAATAAAGACCGTTTCACCTTCCAAACCAGGGTAAGGATTTCCTTCTTTATCGACCAAAGTACCTTTAATTTCCCCATATCCATACTTAAAAGTAATTTCTTTTGACAGATCATGCCCCAAAGAGTCGTAACCACTAATCGACAGTACAATATCTGAATTATGCCTGTCTTCATCACTTCTCTTCAGCAGATTAATAAATTCAACCATTCTGTCTTCTTTAACATAGAGAACATGGCTCACTTCATCAAAAGCAAACATGTCCTTAACATCTTCATATGTATAAGCCACATCCAAAATTATATCCAAAAAACGATTCACATCTAATCCAGCCCCCATAACAGAAGACATCTTAATTTCAAATCCGTCAAATTCCGATGAATTAAATACCCCGTATCGGTCAATGCTTGGAATCTCGAAGACAATATCGGTATTTGGCATTTCATCCTCATCACAAGACCCATTCACCTGTATAGAGCACTCTTCTCCCATCTCTTCAACCACTTGTGCTCGATAGGCTGGGAGTGTAATGTTCGTACTAAACGAGACTTCCTCTTTTCCATCACTTACCGTCGCCGTTATTTCAAACACTTGATCTTCACCCAAATCCGCTGGGATGAGTAAATTAATATCAAACCCGCTTGGGGCTTTTTTCCATAAGGGCTTTCCTGCGGTCTGAGTCCAGACGATGGTTAAAGGATCGCCTTCGGCATCTTTGGCTTTTACTCGAATTCTAAGCGTTTCATAGCCATGCACTTCATAGCTTTCTTCAATGCCTTCAATTGTGGGAGGGGTGTTATGAACACAACCAGAAATCAGTAAATAACTGATGATAAACAACATTTTGACAAAAAATATTTTTCTCATTTTTAATACTTTCTCACCCTAGTTTAGGCTCTTGAGCTTGCATAGAAGGACGATAAATATGTATTGTACTCTTTGGTATTCATCGTTTTACTCACTCTGTTCTTGCGCCATTTTTAAAACTAATTGTGACATTTCCAACCAAACCTCGTCTGCACTTAAGGTGGGACGAATGCCTTTAATCATTAGGTCGATATTTAATGCGATTTTGAGCAGGTTTTGCCATGCGCTCAAGCCTTGACGATTGAGCGCCTTGGTAAACTCTGACTGCCGAGACGACCAAATACGACACTGTTTAAAGGCTTGCCCCATCGAAACCTGTTGCGATAGCTGCGATAACTCAATTAATTGACGCAACTCTTTTGACAAAAGCCATAACACAACAGGAGGTTCAATGCCTTCTTCCCGTAAACGCATTAACATTTGCAGGCTATAAGCCACACGCCCATTCAATACTGCTGTGGAGAGTGCAAATAACTGATAATGTGCCTGATCTACCACATGTTCTAAAATGGTTTGAACCGAAATAACAGCATCAGAACCAAAAATAAGTGATAACTTCATCAACTCTTGATCGGCAGCCAGTAGATTTCCTTCTACCCGTTCAGCCAATAAGGTAGCCGCATCACTTTCTAACTGTAATCCAAAAGCACTGGCTTTTTGTTGACACCAATTTGGCAACGCATTAACGGGAACAGGCTTGGCTTGCACCACACACCCTGCGGATTCAATCGCATTTACCCATCTGGATTTTAACTGTCGGCTGTCCAACCGTTCACATTGAAAAACAATGACTGTTTCAGGTGGCATCGTCTGCACAAAGTCGCACCACGCCTGAATAAATTTCCCCCCCTCTTTTCCAGGATTGCCTTTTGGCATATTAACCAAAATCATACGCTGTTCGGAAAACAAGGAGCCTGCCTGAGTTTCCATTTTAAGAGCTTGCCAATCAAAATGCGCTTCAACCTCGTAAACATCACCAGTTAAAAATCCCAAATTTTGTAATTTTTGACGCAATGCATCGTAACTGTCTCGTAAAAAAAGGGGTTCTTCGCCATACAGTAAATACACGGGCTGAACCTGAAAATGCGCCGATTGCAGCTGTGTTAAAAACGCACTTGATAAAATCACCGTTAATTCACCGCCTTGACAGGTGAGGTAGGACTGGAAACGGGAAGGCTGGAAACCGGTTTTTGTAAAGCAAATCGCTGTTGCACCGCACGATTAATTCGATCCATCATCTGTCTGGCCAAATCCTCTGCCATACTTTGACGCATCCCTTCCAGCTCTTGTTCTGAAGTCAACAGCGCCCCCACTTCGATTTGTCGATCACGGTACGTGTCTACCGAACCCGCCACCAATTCATTTCCCGTTAATACCCATATCGCTTTAAATGACTGAGACATTTTTAACAACTCTGCGGTTGCATCACCCTGGCCTGAAAAGGCGGTACGCGAAACACTATAAGCCGTTGGTTGCAACTGTAACACCACCTCTGCCAGTGATTCCGAATTCACAATTGAGACACCAGACAACCCTAACTGATTACGTATTGCCCGTTGCAATTCAGGCCTTATTTGCAATTCGTTTTGCAAAAAAATCGTCTTGAAACTTACCTGACCAACCGAATCATAACCACGTAAATGAAAACCACAACCACTCACAAAGCTCATAACAAACAAGGCCAAACATCCCCACCAAATCCTGTTTTTACTCTTCGTGGTATCCACTTTTATCTCAGTCTTCACACTACACCTTTTTGTTTTTAATGAGCGCTTTATGCAACAACTAACTTATACAACAACTAAATTGACCAAGCGACCCGGAACAACAATTTCTTTCACAATCTTTTTATCATCAATAAATTTCAACACTCTCTCATCCGCTTTGGCCGTGGCTAAAATAATATCTTTATCCGCGTCTACCGCAACTTCAATTTTGCCTCGTAACTTACCGTTTACTTGAACCATTAACTCAATTTCAGATTTTACCAGTGCCGATTCATCCACCACAGGCCAAGAAACATCCACCACCAACCCTTTTTGACCCAAGGCTTCCCACAACTTTTGCGATAGATGCG
>WFPP01000095.1 GCA_015487495.1 Thiomicrorhabdus sp. | reverse complement strand
TAATGGATAAATGGCTTACGGTTTGTTGTTTGAAGAGCGCTTGCCACTCTTGTTGTGTTCTATTTCTCATTATTAACTCCCATGTTGGTTGATGGGGGTTAGTTTAATGAATGGGTTTGGGTTGGATAGGTGGCTTTGGCCGGACGCTTACGTTTGACTAGCTTGCCTGATGTTACTTCGTCTTCACATAATATATCGGGTAAAACGGTTAGCCCTTGTGCATCCATGCATAGCTGTTTGTTTAATGTCATGCTGTTGCTGGAGAGCTGGTAGTTATCGATTAAGAGAGGGGTTTCTCCCTTTAGAGGAAGTACGCCTTTGGTTACGCTGATGACTATGTTTTTGTGTTGATTGAGTTCTGCTATGCAACGCGGTGGTGCTTGGGACAAGAGATAGTCTGGACTGGCATAGAGCCCCATTTTAGCAGTTGCAATGCGTTTGGCGATGTAACTGGAGTTTTCGAGTTCGCCGATACGAATGGCGAGATCAAAACCTTGTGAAATCAGATCTTGATTTTGAGTGCTTAAATCCAGTTCGATTTGAATATTAGGGTGCTGTGCTAAAAAATGAGGTAGCAGGTCGCTTAAAAACATGGTGCCAAATTCAGGCGGCATGGTGACGCGTAGGCGACCTGTAATATCTTTGTGATATTGAGATGTTTGACGATGGGCATTTTGCAGGTGGGTGATCAGCGGTAAACAGCTATTAAAAAACCGCTCTCCTGCTTTGGTTAGACGAATCTGTCGGGTAGAGCGGTGGAGTAAGCGCGTTTTTACACTGTCTTCTAATCGGAGTATATGACGGGATAGAGTCGATTTTGAAAGGGACAGCTTTTGTGCCGCTTTGGTGTAGCTGCCACATTCAATGATGGTGATAAAGTAATAAATTTGATTTAAATCCATGGTTAAATTTTTCCTTAGTAGATGTCCATAAATTTTTTAAGGGGGTGATCTCTTATGAATAAAGGCTGTAACCCAAATGCTTGTACTATTTTTCATGTTTCTATGCAAGGATTTGGGTGTAAAGGAATAGATTTCATACTAGAATAGCAATACTACTATTAAAAGGATACATCATGTCAGATACTCAGATTAATATTCAAGCGGTTAAAACGTATTTACTCAGCCTTCAAGAAGATATTTGTCAGCAGTTGGCAGAAGAGGATGGTGGTAAAGATTTTATTGTCGATGAGTGGGAGCGCGAAGGTGAAGAGGGCGTAATGGGCCTAACGGGTGGTGGACGTACCCGTGTGATGGAAGGGGGCACGGTCATTGAGAAGGGGGGGGTTAATTTTTCTCACGTTCGTGGCAAAAGTTTACCCCCTTCGGCCACCGCACATCGGCCTGAGCTGGCAGGTCGTTCGTTTCAAGCTTTGGGGGTCTCTCTGGTGATTCACCCGCATAATCCTTATGTGCCTACCTCTCATGCCAATGTACGTCTGTTTGTGGCAGAAAAAGAGGGTGAAGCACCTGTTTGGTGGTTTGGCGGTGGATTTGATTTAACGCCTTACTACCCTGTGGATGAGGACATTGTGCATTGGCATAAAGAGTCCAAAGCGGCGTGTGACCCATTTGGTGATGAGATTTATCCTACTTACAAAAAATGGTGTGATGAGTATTTTTATTTGAAGCATCGTAGTGAAACCCGTGGTGTGGGTGGTCTGTTTTATGATGATTTAAATGAAAGTACCTTTGGTTGGGATTTTGATAAGTGTTTTGAGTTTATGCAATCGGTAGGAAACCATTACATTACGGCCTATCGTCCGATTGTGGCCGCGCGTAAAGAGGTATCTTATGGTGAGCGTCAGAGAGATTTTCAGTTGTATCGTCGTGGACGCTATGCCGAGTTTAACCTAGCGTTTGACCGTGGCACGATTTTTGGCTTACAAACGGGTGGGCGTACGGAGTCCATTTTAATGTCCATGCCGCCTTTGGCAACATGGAAATATGATTATCAGCCTGAACCAGGTACGGAAGAAGCAAAGATTTATGATTATTTAACCCCTCAGGACTGGTTAAAAACACTTATTTAACTATTTAGGTAATCAAGTATTATGGATAAACTTAGAGTAGATAAGTGGCTTTGGGCGGCACGGTTTTTTAAAACTCGTGGTGTGGCGTTAGAGGCGATTAAGGGGGGTAAAATTTCTCTAAATGGCTCAAAACCTAAGCCCAGTAAAACCTTAATGGTGGGGGATACGCTGCAAATCACTCAAGTACATCGTCAGGTGGAGGTGACGGTATTAGCGGTTCATGATAAACGAGGCTCTGCCGAACAAGCGGAGACCTTATATCAACTGG